>JBDRAP010000069.1:0-7264 GCA_043823615.1 bacterium | reverse complement strand
TATATTGCATGCCCTTTCAATCATTATTAAAGAATTTTCATAATTATTCATCTTGAAATATAGATGCCCCAGGTTACTCAACAAATAATCATCCTGTGGCTGTTCATCAATAAGCTCTAAGAATATGGCAAGTGCCTCATTCAATTTACGATTATTTTTAAGTTGTATTGCCTCATTCAGCCTTTTTGCATAATTCATTTTTCATCACCTGCAATTCAAGTATCCATGAGTCAGGAGTCAGAATGAAAGAAATTGCATCATGACCCTTCCAAATGTATTTTCTTTAGTATACGCCATAGAGCTAAGTTTGTCAAATTAAAAATTATGCAAGATGGTAATTAAGTCAGGTGAGTTGGCATGAAAACCCTTTGGATACTTCCTTTGCCTTTATTACACTTCAGTTATGTAATCTGCGTCCCATTACAAATTTATGTTGCAAATTCATAAAAACTGATGTATCATATTGGTTATGAAAAGGTATCAAGCGTCAAGCGTTAGGTGTCATATGTCATATATCGGGCTGGCTATTATTGCCATCCTTTGTCTGTTGCCAACCATTGCCCTTGCCTCATCCGGGCTGATCATCCTCGAAAGCAAAGATATTTCCGAGATGAAGAGCTGCATCGACAGGATTGAGGCAAAGGGTGTGAGGGTATCTCATGTCTTCCCACCCTGTGTGTTGATTGTAAATTCCTCCTCCGTCTCCGCGTCTCCGCGTGTGTTGATTGTATCTTCCTCCTCCGTCTCCGCGTCTCCGCGTGAGTATATTATATCTTCCTCCTCCGTCTCCGCGTCTCCGCGTGAGAATATTCCCCTCCATCCCAATGAATTTGGGATCAAAGCCATTTATCATGGCAAGGTGACTGAGGATGTCATTCAAGGCACACCCCGTATCTCAAGGATAGGCATAGAGGTGTGGAATGCTCGGTTTGATCAGCCATCTAAAGCAAAGGCACCCATCTTATTGCAGCAGGAATTGCCCCCACCCCCAGATGATTGCCGCATTCTAAAGAAGCAGTCTTTGACCATGTTTGCACCACCGATAGATGCACCACCATATGGCGGTGATTTTTACGATACCTCAAGTTACATAGTCGGCAAGATAGCTGTTGGAATCATCCTGCCTGAAAGCATTGGAAATACAGAAAACTGGACGATTGATGAGGTAAATGAGGTTATCAGCAAGATACAAGCAGCCATGGATTGGTGGGGCAGTATTGAACCAGATAGCCATCTCTCATTCTATTATGATATTCACACCCCATTTGACGGCACTAAAAGTGTAAAGATAATTACCGAACCCATTATCACAAGCAGCGATAGTACATGGATTAAGCAAGTGATGAACAAACTGGGTTACACTGATCCGGGTCAGGGTGTTGTCGAGGATTATTTTTACCATGTGTTTGATTATAATAATGATATTCGGGATACACTTGGAACGAACTGGGCATTTACTGTATTTATAGCTGACTCAAGTAATGATCAAGACGGGTGTTTCCCAAATGGTGGTTTTGCCTATGCCTATCTTGGGGGACCATTCATAGTGCTGACCTATGATAATCAAAACTATGGGGTTGAACATATGGATGCTGTTTGTGCTCATGAAACAGGGCATATTTTTTATGCCCTGGATGAATATAGCGGGGCATCCTCAAGGACTGAGCGAAGTGGGTATCTGAATGTAATTAATGCCAATCATGCGTCTGTCTCAGGTAGCGTTCCCTGTATCATGAAGGGTCTTACTGACCCCTTTGCCAATCATCAGGCATGTTACTATACCCGGGGGCAACTGGGACTACGGGATACAGATAATGACAGCATTCTTGATGTGATTGATTCGTTGCCCAGGGTATCTTTGACACCATATTCACCTGACCCAACCTCAAACACAAACCCAACATATACTGGTTGTGCCTCGGTTACGGCTGTGCCCAATAAGAACCCACAGGAGAGTTCACCACTTCATGATATAACCATCAATACCATTGCTGGTGTCGAATACAGAATAAACAATGGCTCATGGTCATCAGCAACACCCATGGACGGGGTATTTGATGAGCCTGAGGAGGATTTCACCCTTACCACGCCAACCCTATCCGGTGGAACACACACCTTTAGTTCGAGAGCCATGGATTCTGCCGGTAATATCAGCAATTATGCCACAGATATTCTAACCATTGAAGCATATAACCATGTGCCAAATCCATTCTCCCTCATCTCACCTGCAAATATTGCGGTTATTGGCGTGCTTAAGCCTGAGCTTGATTGGGAGGATGCAATTGATATTGATCCAAATGATGCTGTTTCATATACCCTGTGGTATAGTAAAGATGCAAATTTTGCTACCAAAACAGAGGCATCAGGGTTACCATTAAGCAAATATATCCACACTGTCAATCTTGACGACAATTCAACATATTACTGGAAGGTATGTGCTGTCGATAAAGGCGGCAACAAAACCTGGAGCAGGCAAGTCTGGTCATTTTCTACCCAACAGATTACCATAACAATTGAGGCAGTCTTTTCTCACACTGCAAACGAGATACCCACTACCCCAGTGGTTGGCGACTTAGACATGGATGGGCATCCAGAGATCATTTATGGCGGTATCCCTACTCAAGGCTCATTGAGCTCAAGCCATATTTATGTGTTTAGAAAATACGCTGTTAATAGGGTGGAGGTGGTCTGGAGTAAACAAACAGATGGTGCCTGCCTTGGCGTTGCCCTTGGGGATTTGAACAATGATGGCCTGCCTGAGATAGCTGCCTATACCTATAATCGGGTTCAAAACAGCGGTACCCTGTCTGCCATAGCTCCTGACTCAACCATCCGTTGGGCAACCCGTATACCTAACGGAAACTTCTCCTATGATGCCTTATATCAAAGGGATCCATGTCTTGGTGATGTGGATGGCGATGGGTGTGCAGATGTGGTCATTAATGCCTGTGACGGCAGCCTCTGGGTTATAAGCGGCAAGGATGGAAAAGAGATCTGGCATAAACAATTCTCCGGCAACTCAACCGGATATTGTGGTAAGACAGCCGTTGTAGACCTTGATCATGACGGCAAGGCTGAGGTGATTATTGCCACTACCAGCCACCTTGGGGTATATCGAAATGACGGCAGTTTGTGGTGGGATAAACAGGGATGTGATTTTGCCATTGCTGATCTGGATGGGGACAGCAAACCTGAGATAGTGGTTATAGGCTATACTGGGATGGTACAGGCATACCGATACAATGGCACGGAATTCTGGTCGTGTCAATATAAACTTGATGGTGCAGGACCTGCCATAGCTGACATTGATGGAGACAAAAAACCAGAGGTGGTTATACCTGTTGAAAACAAATACATCTGTGCCCTTAATGGAGAGGACGGCAGCCTTTTGTGGAAAACAGAGGATCTTGGCATGGGAACATGGGAGAATGGGGATCTGATAATCACTGACCTCAATGATGATGGACTCTTAGAAATAGTAGGCATGTCGCAAAAGAAGGCAATTGTTCTGATAGATGCCAGGACCGGCAAGGTAATTGTTAACTTAAATATTAACATTGATTTTGCCAGCATGTCGCCTGTGGTAGCTGATGTGGACAATGATGGTCATGCAGAGATCCTTGTACCGTCCGGAGAAGGCAGTGATGCCCAATATAAGGGGCAGCTCATTGTCCTCGGGTGTGATGCTCAATGGAAAGCCTGCCGCAAGGTATGGAATCAGGCTTCTTACTATATGACTAATATTGATGCCGAGCTTTTGCCTACCTCAGACCTTAGCCCATGGCTCAGCCATAACACTTGGCGGGCACAATTGCCCGGGTTTACAGATAGCATTCGTGGGGTAGTCATTGGCAATGTTACTGATACGCAGGGTGAGCCTGTACCAGGGACAATGGTTCAATCAAGTCTGAATGGGGTTGTTCAGGGATCAGCCGTAACCAAGCCTGATGGGACATACAAGATTGTCCTGCTTATCCCGGGTAGCTATACTATTTCTGTTTTGGCAGATAGCTTTTTCCCGGCGAGCAGGACTAATATCCCAATCATCATGGGCAGTATCACCAACAAAATCGATTTTCGATTAGAAAAGATGCCCGGGGAGGCATTCAGTATATTTATCCTACCCGGGACATATTCTATGTCTATCTTTGAAACACATGCCCTTACTGCTGAGGTTACAGATAAGGATGGGAAAAAGGTGGTTGATGGAACAGGGGTAAGATGGCAGGCAAGCAGCGGGATGGTTAGCCCGGCAATATCGTATACAATCAATGGGATAGCAATTGCAACCTATACTGCCCCTGCCTTGTCCGGAATAGCCACAGTTACGGCAATTGCATCTTCTACACTTATGCCACAGGACTTATCTCAGATAGTAATTGGTGTGGGGATGCCCTACAGGCTTGAGTTGCTGCCTCGGCAGACAACTGTTCAGGTGGGTGGGACATGCAGTTTTACTGTTCAGGCTTATGATCGATCTTGGCAGGAAATATCAGGGATGGAGTATCACTGGGATATGGTTTCAAAGCTGGGATCGCTGTCTTGTGTTATGGGAACAACCAATACCTTTACTGCCGGCAGGCAATTGGGGATAGAGACAATTGTGGTTAATTGTGCCAGCATGACTGCTACTGCCAAGGCAACTATTATCTCCGGGAAATTGCACCACCTTGTGATTACGCCAATGTCACCAATCATTGAGGTAGGAAATGGTGTGGAGTTTACAGCTACAGGATATGATCAATACAACAACCCTATCCCTTCTCTGGTGTATAGCTGGCAGACATTCTCACAACTTGGAAGTCTTACCCTGCCAATGGGTTTGTCCACTATATTTATGGCAGGAACAAAAACAGGTACACTCACCATTAATGCCTCGATTGGAACAATTACTGGATATGCTGCCATAACCATCACCCCCGGCAGGTTGCATCATATCGTGATTGAGCCGGGCATTGCAGCGGTACAGGTACAGAGCCAGCAGGTATTTTGTGCCAGAGGGTATGACCAATACGATAATTATTTGCCCGGGATATTGTTTGATTGGACAATTGACGATGGATTTATTTTATACGCTTCTGGTAGCCAAGCTGTTCTGACAGCAGGAGAATTTATCATGCAGGGCAGGATAATTGCCTCAAGCAATGGTGTTTCAGGCTATGCTACTGTAACCATTACCCCTGGTGAACTGGGATATTTCCAGTTTGAGCATATCAATAATCAGCAGGCAGGAGATGAATTTGCAATAACCATCACTGCAAGAGACAAGGGTGGAAATATCATCAATAATTACAATGGATGTGCGGTGCTGAGTGATACGACTAATACCATTAGCCCTCAGATTACAGATAATTTCCAGAATGGTATCTGGACAGGTACAGTAAGTATTACTAAGGCAACAACCGGTATAACCATCGAGGCAGAGGAAAAAGACGGCAGGACAGGTGCAAGCAACAGATTTGACATTTTGCCCGGAAAGGTGTCATCAATTGAGATTATCCCTGATGATCAGTTAGTCATGGCAGGTCAAACAGCCACAGTTACTGCTAAGGCATATGATACATATCGCAACCTAATCCCTAATGCAGCATTTTATTATAGAATAATACCCACTGCATCAGGCAGGATAAACACGCGGACAGGCATGTTTACTGCAGGCACAAAAATCGGCAGCTTAAGCCTTACAGCCTCAAGTAACGAACAGAGTGCCACAGCAACCATTCGCATCATCCCTAATGTTCTTGACCACTTTGATTTTGGCAATATTTCCCATCAGGTAGCTGGCAAGGGATTTCCCATAATCATTATTGCTCATGATCGCTACCATAACCTGATTGATACCTTTGCTGATATGGTTGACCTTTCAGACACTACCGGCAGCGTCCGGCCTATGCAGACAGGAACATTCACTGGTGGCTCATGGAGCGGCACAGTAACCATAAACAAACTTATGCTCGGCTTAAATATTATGGTTAGATACCATGGGGTTTATGGAACAAGTAACTTGTTTTCTGCCTTGGTTGATGATGCCATTGGTACCCATACAATTGGTTCTGTTACTATCCAGCTTAATCCGGATGCTGCAGGTGGCACAGATTATTATCCCTTGATTACCACTGAGGTCTCATCCATGGACATTGAAAGGGCAAATAAGGAGCTTTATCAGCACCCTTGGGTAAAACAGCTGATAAGTATGGGGATAAGTTTGGTCGATGGGGATAATAAATCTTTACCACAGGACTTTGATGTTTCGGCAATGGTGTCTGTCCCATACCAAGACAATCTTGATCACAGAAACAGCCTTCGGCTTTATCAGCTTGATGGTGATAGATGGAAGCCTCTTTCAATCCAACCCCAAATAGATCCTATTGAACACCGTATATGGTTTGCCATTCCCTGTCCCGGGACATATACCCTGACATACAATGCTGCTCAACCCAATCTTGAAGCATTGGCAATTTACCCTATACCATTCAGGCAGTCAGCAGGCGATACCCATATTATCTTCAAGGGATTGACAGGGGACGCTACTGTCAGGATATATGACCTGTCCGGGGATATTATTCGGGAACAAGGGCATGTATCCACTGTCTGGAAATGGGATGTAATAGGAGAGGACATTCCATCCGGGGTATATCTTTTTGTGGTGATAGACAAAGAAGGGGGAAAGAGGGTTGGAAGGATAGTGATCATACGATAACAGTAACAATATCACGCAAAAGTCGCAGAGATTTATGACTGAAATGGAATGTCCTACTCCATTGTATGCCGCTAATCCTGAAATTACCACAAACTGTAAAATACTCACCCTGCAGTCAGTCGATTTGTTACCGCAACGACTATTATTAAAGCAGTAGCGATTGCATAACTCCACACGACTACTACTCAAAGTACTCGCTCACTTTCTCACTAACTTACTCCAACCATCCACCAATCTCTCACGCTCCCACCATTTCTCTTCAACATTACCGTTCTATGCGACGGTAACGACAAGTTAAGCGGCACGGCGGTCAGCCGTGTCCGATTCAACGACTGGTTAGCCCTTTTAAAATAAATAACCTGTTTCCAACTTGATTATTAAGATCAACTATCTTGAAATAACTCTAAAAATTGTTTTAATTCATTGTAACTATTCAGGTAAGCGTTCAGTCAGTTAAAAAATAACTGTAAACAGTTTTTATCACCTATATAGTTACTAAAGTAATGGGTCAGTGAAGTGGGGGGAATTGCTTAGCAAAAAGTATCTTCTGTTTTAGTGGAGAAC
>JBDRAP010000068.1:0-12178 GCA_043823615.1 bacterium | reverse complement strand
ATTAAATATCAAGACAGATAACCTCTATATCCTTTCTGAATGTAACATGTCTTGTATCTTAACTCAGATTGAAAATCTTATGCCTCAAATGGTAGTAATTGATTCTATTCAAACCGTATACATGCCTGAGGTGTCAAGCTCACCAGGGAGTGTTTCTCAGATACGAGGGTGTACTACAGCCCTCATGTATCTGGCAAAGGGGAAATCTATACCAGTATTTGTGGTAGGACATGTTACCAAGGATGGCTCTATTGCTGGTCCAAAGGTGTTGGAGCATATTGTTGATACTGTACTGTACTTTGAGGGGGATGAGCAGTATACCTATCGTATCTTGCGAACCATTAAAAACAGATTTGGCTCAACCAATGAGATTGGGGTATTTGAGATGCTTGAGACAGGGCTGACAGAGGTAAATAGCCCTTCCGCAGCCTTTCTTTCTCAAAAGCCTCAAGGTGTATCCGGATCTGTGGTTACGGCAGCTATAGAGGGGACACGCCCTATCCTGGTTGAGATTCAGGCACTTGTTTCTCCTACAAACTTTGGTTTGCCAAGAAGAGAGTCGTTTGGAATAGATTATAATCGTATGTCTATCTTGCTGGCTATATTGGAAAAAAAGGCGGGACTACATCTGGGGCAATATGATGTCTTTGTAAATGTAGCTGGTGGGATGAAGGTTAATGAGCCGGCTGTAGACCTTTCTGTGGCTTGTTCTGTGGCATCCAGCCTTCTGGATCGTGTGGTACCATCATCCATTATTATCTTTGGAGAGGTTGGTTTAGCCGGAGAGATTCGATCTGTAGGTTTTGTTGAAAAAAGGATAGAAGAGGCATTAAAGTTAGGCTTCAAACAGTGTATTCTGCCTGTTTCTAATAAGGAAAAGATAAAGAAGAAGACTGCTATCAATCTAATAGGGGTCTCTACGCTCACAGAGGCATTAGAGGCTGCTCAGATATGGAGAGGATAAGGGGTAAGCGTTCAGCTGTCAGCTATCAGCTATCAGTGAAAAGCCCAGACTATAAAATCAAGGCAAAAGGAAACATTCCTAACTTTATGCCTTTCTGTGCCAGAGAGGCTCTCTCTGGCAGGGGTGCTACCCATGCCAGAGGGGCTCCATCCTTTTATGCCGTAATGCCTTGCAAAGACTGAAGGCTAACTGTTGATAGCTTGAACACTTACGAGAGAGGTTAGGGGGGGTTGCCTTAATCACAAGCTAAAAAATGCTCATACCCACAAGGCACCAATGTCTTTTCCACCCCTTCAGCCGCCGCGATCATCACTCGCCCGGTCTCAATTGAAGTAATCTCACCAATCACACTTAATGAAACACCAACGCTGTTAATTTCCCCTGCCTTTTGTGGCGATATGGTAAACAGCAGCTCATAATCCTCGCCACCTGAAAGGGCAAATTCAAGACTGTCCCTGCATAGTTCCCCAGCTACCTCTGATACAGCCTCAGATATCGGTATCCTGTCCTCGTATATCCTTACCCCCACACGGCTTGCCTCAGCCAAACGGCAAAGGTCGGTTGATAATCCATCACTAATGTCTATCATGGCTGTAGGTAAAAGAAACTGAACTATCTTGCGGGATTCAGCAAGCCTTGGGATTGGTTCAAGATGCTTTTTTATAACTATTCGAGCATCATGAGTATCCAATCCATGCTTGATTGCAGCTAAGCCGGCAGCAGAGTCACCAATAGTATTGGTAACAACAATAAGGTCGCCCACTTGAGCACCAGTCCGCCTCACCACATTTTCAGGCTCAATCTCACCGGTTAAGGCAATATTTATCACCACCTTATCGCAGGAAACCGTATCCCCGCCAACAAGCTGGGTATTATATCTCTTGCAGATATATTGTATCCCGGCATACAAAGACTCAGCAAACGATACAGGGGTATGATTTGGCATACCTATCCCTATTACCGCCCATTTCGCTACCCCACCCATAGCCGCAATATCACTCATATTAACAGCCATGGATTTCCATCCAAGCTGGTATGGGGTGATGGTCGAAAGGGTAAAATGAACGCCCTCAACCAACATATCTGTTGTTATTAACAATAATTTGTCTATAGAAGGCTTAATTACTGCCGCATCATCCCCTACCCCAACCATAATATCCGGGGTATATTTCTCGTTAGCTGTAAGATGCCTGATTAATCCAATTTCACCTATGTCAAGAAGTTGGGAAGACATGCTAATTACCTCAATAAAGAATTTGCCACAGAGGGTACAGAGGGCACAGAGAATATGGCTCTTTCTTACTTCAAGTGAGAGGAGAGCACCTCTGGCACGGGAGTCTCTTTACCATTGTCCGACTTGTCAGACCAGTCTGACAAGTCAGACCGTATAGAAACATTCTACATCCTGCACAATCCCTGCAACCTCTCCCAATCCAGATCAACCCTTGCCTGAATCTCCTCTAAGATGCCTTCATTGCCCAGCTTAAAGAGGTGCTTGAAGCGTACCTGTTTTTCCATCCAATCTATTACAGAGGTTTTTTCCTTAATAGTATGGGTAATCTTATACTTGCCGTTTTCTACTTCATAGAGTGGCCAATAACAGGATGTTATTGCCTCTCGTCCAATCTCAATTGTATCCTCTGGCGGATAACCCCATCCAAGCCGGCATGGGACAAGGATATTGATAAATGCAGGTCCATCTACAGCAATTGCTTTTTGTACCTTGGTTACCAAATCATTCCACATGCTTGGTACTGCCTGAGCAATGTATGGAATATCATGGGCAATCATGCACGCAGTCAAATTCTTTCTGAATTCCCTCTTGCCGGGGATGACCTTTCCTGCTGGAGAGGTAGTTGTATGTGCACCCTTTGGGGTAGCACTTGACCGCTGGATACCTGTATTCATATAAGCACCATTGTCAAGGCAGATGTAGACCATGTTGTGCCCTCGTTCCATAGCACCGGACAGGGACTGGAATCCAATATCATATGTCCCGCCGTCACCGCCAAGGGCAATGAATTTAATATCCTTATCTATCTTGCCCCTTTTCTTGAGTTCACGATAAGCAGTTTCAACCCCGCTTATGGTTGCTGCTGAATTTTCAAACGCAGAATGGATAAAGGGCACCTTCCATGCTGTATATGGAAATATGGTTGTTGTTACCTCAAGACAGCCTGTGGCACACCCTATGACTACAGGCATATTGGCTGCCATTAGTACCTGTCTGATAGCAATAGGGTGTGAACATCCGGCACATGCCCTGTGTCCACCAGAAAGTAGCTCTTGTTTTTTTGATAATTCTTTCAAGCTTGCCATAATAACCTCCTCGTATAATTAAGAATTCAGGAAAAAGTTACCATCCCCTTAACCTTTAATTTTGTAATAGTTCACCGCAGAGACGCAGAGGCACAGAGAATGGAAACTAATCAGATCACAAAAAAGACTAATTGGTAAGGCAAGTTGATTTGCCGGTAGTCTACAATGTCAATTTCAATGTTTCTGTCTTAAGGGATGGAATCAATCGTATATCCAATAAACTTTAAGTTTTTCTCTGCGTCTCTGCGGTTAGCTAAACTGTTACTTAATTACTCACTCTCTAACACCAAGATATTTTATCGGTTGATCAATCAATCCTGTAGTAGTAATTTTCTGCAAGTCTTGGTACACACCCTGTATCTGTTCCATGTCAATATCTCTTCCACCAAGCCCATAGATATAATTAACTACAAGTGGTCTGACTGGCAAGGAATATAATGCTGATAGAATCTCACCAAATACAGGTCCGCCTGTTCCGCCAACCCCATCACTTCTGTCCATAACTACAATAGCCGTAAGATGTTGCAAGGCATTGGCTATTTCCTTAGCCGGGAATGGCCTAAATACCCGTATCTTCAAAAGACCAGCCTTTATCCCTTTCTCACGCAGTTCATCTACCACAACCTTAGCCGTGCCAGCGGTTGAGCCGAGAACAACAATAGCTATCTCGGCATCCTCAAGCCTGTACTTCTCTACAAGATCGTAATTTCTACCAGAAAGCAGGGCAAATTCCTTGCCTATCTCCATAATGTGTGGCAGAGCTGTATTCATTGCCTCTATCTGCTGCCGCTTATGTTCAAAGTAAAAATCCGTAAAGTCAATAGCACCCATAGTAACAGGATGATCTGTATCAAGAAGTGGATGTTGAGGCTTATATTCACCAATAAACCCTTTTACCTCCTCATCACCCAGAAGCTCCATGGTTTCCATCCCATGACTGATGATAAATCCATCTGTGGTTACCATTATTGGTAAAAGAACCCTTTCTGCGATCCTTACTGCCTGGATCATGTTATCGTATGCCTCCTGGGCATTCTCTGAGAAAATTTGAATCCAGCCGGAATCTCTGGCACCCATGGTATCAGAATGATCACAATGGATGTTAATGGGTGCACTCAAGGCACGATTTACCCCTGCCATGACAATGGGCAGCCTCAAGCCTGAGGCAATATAAAGCATCTCCCACATCAATGCCAACCCCTGAGATGCAGTCGAGGTCATTGTTCTTGCACCTGCTGCTGCAGAACCAATGCAGGCACTCATGGCTGAATGCTCTGATTCAGCATTAACAAACTCCGTATCCACCAAACCGTCTGCAACAAACGATGAAAATATCTGTACTATCTCTGTAGCCGGGGTTATGGGATAGGCAGCAACCACATCAGGGTTTATCTGTCTCATCGCCTCAGCCATGGCTTCATTTCCGGTCATAGCCACTTTTTTTGCCATATCTTTCCTCCTTTTCTTTTTTGGTAACAGTTCAACTAACCGCAGAGGCGCAGAGACACAGAGAAAAACTTAAAGTTTATTGTCCATACGATTGATTCCATCCCTTAAGACAGAAACATTGAATATGATTTCTTTGTAAACTACTGGCAAATCAACTTGCTTTCTAATCTGTAATCTGATTAGTTTTCATTCTCCGTGCCTCTGCGTCTCTGCGGTGAACTATTACATTTTTTGTAGCGTTGAATGTCCCATTTCGACTATTGACTATTAATCTCAGCCTCAGCAACCATTTTTATGGCTCTCACCTTTGGTGGGCATTCCTTGGCACAGATACCACACCCCTTGCAATGATCAAGATCAAATCCAACGATCTTTTCATTTTCTACTATGATTGATGAATCAGGACAATAACACCAGCAAGTCAGACAATGTATACACTTTGCTGTATCCATAATCGGTCTTATGCTTCTCCATCCACCAGTCTTATATCCCTCTGCATTTCCCCCTTCAAGGATTAATCCACCAATAGGCAATTCCTTCCATCCTAATGTTTTCATGCAAACCCCCTTTTGTAAGCACCGATAACATAAGCGTTCAGCGTTCAGCTGTCAGCTGTCAGTAATAACCATAAAATCAAGGCAAAATGAAGCGTTCCTAACTTTACGCCTTCCTGTGCCAGAGGGGCTCCCTCCTTTTATGTCGTAATGCCTTGCAAAAGCTGAAGGCTGATTGCTGATAGCTGAACGCTTACCTGATAACCTCAACTCAACCACTATGCCTTACTCTCCCTGCACCTCATCATATGCAGCCTGAATAGCTAAGACATTGCTGTCTACCATTTCAGGCTTGGTCTTAAACTTCTTCTCCAACTTCTTTCTGGTATCCTCAACCATTCTCTCAAAGTCTATCAACCCGGTAACCTTAACCAATGCCCCCAGCATGGGTGTATTGGGTATCTCTCTGCCAAGACACCGCTTAGATATACCAGAGGCATCAACCGTAAAAACCTTTCTTCCTATAAGCTGCATCTCTGTCCTTACCTGTTGAGGAGACTTTTTGGTATTAATAAGCAATATTCCATCCTCAGGCAATCCATTGGTTACATCTATAGTCTCCATAAGCGTTGGATCAAGGACTGCTACAAACTGCGGGGATTTGACCCCACAATGAATGGTGATAGGTTTATCGCTCAATCGATTATAGGATTGAACCGGGGCACCCATTCTTTCAGGTCCATACTCAGGAAATGCCTGAACAAATTTCCCTTCACCAAGTGCAGCATCTGCAAGTAGAATAGCAGCAGTTTTTGCCCCTTGTCCTCCCCTTCCATGCCAGCGAATTTCAATAAGTTCTGTCATATTTTTTCCTCCTTTAGAACAATTTGTGAAAATCAGTCTGATAGTCTGATTTTCTGACCTATCAGGCTACCTATGCTGACTCCTGTGAACCATTATCTTCTTTGCAATTGTTTTATTGTCAACGACTTGTATTGAATCAGGCAGTTTTTAGTAGTGGCTGTTAGACATCCTTTGTTAAATAAAAACCTGCACAATTTACATTATACCATTTGCAAGATTAGCTGTCAAGTAAGAAAATCAGGAAAGGTGTAAAAGGGCAGGCACGAGGGACTGCCTCTACGACATTGGATATCCCCTACTGTCGTGTCAACTTTAATTTGTCGGATAACCGTTGTAGGGACAACCCTTGTGGTTGTCCGTCGTTTGAGCAGCCAATCAAGTAGCGGACAGGGATAAACCCTGTCCCTACTACAATCGTATCCGTCATTCTAAGGTTGACACGACACTACCTTCTTCCTAACATTCAAAATCTCAATCCCCTTTCCATGCTCACCTCATATTCAGCCTTTGACTGGTTGTATCGCGGGATAAATTTATAACTAATAGTGGTATTGCCAGATAGATAGTATTCCAAGCCTATTTCATTCTCAAGCCTCATCCTGCGGGATTGAATAGCTGCATCTCCTTCTCCTGTCACTTGGTTCAGGACACCCTTGTAGCTGATATATAGATTCTCCTGAATAAACTTACCTACTTTGATACTTGTTTTGGCGAATACAGGTGATGAGGTGGATGTGCCTTCTGTAAAAATGGATTGTTCTAATATCTTTTCTATTACAGGGGTCTTTACCTCAAGATCAATTCGTAACAGACGGCTAATCCTTCGCTCAATAGGGACAAGAATGGTATCTGGTATCTTTTTGCCAAGTATTTGCCCACCGGCAACTGAAAAGAGTGTTTGCAGGTCGTCTTGATTCAGTGTTGCGTATCCTTTGCTCTGACCAATTAACATTCTCATTATCCCTTCCTGATCTAATAAGGAAGAGTCAGTTGTACTTAACACGAATTCTGTTTTACTTAAGTATCCCTGGTGAGAAAGGATTATCTTTCTCTTATCTATCCTTGTCCATGCTATGGCAGACAGGTATGGACTGGGTTCACCATCCCTGAATTCTAAATAGCCGCCATCTGCTAAGATAAACTCTGTTCCGAGATAATCGATTAGTCCGCCACCTCTGGCGAATATCTTGCCAGTAATATTGAATTGTTCATCGTTCTTTACAACCCTGAGCCAGGCATTCTTTTTTAAACAAATACGGGTATAATCGTTGTAATATCGAATATTATCCTTGCCGATAATCATCACATCCCATCTCATTTTATCAAAAAAACCAGCAGGGGTGGTCTTTGTTCTCTTTGATGGATAGGTAATATCTGTATTGCCAAAAGCAATTTGTCCTGTAATAAGTGGAGATGAGACTGCCCCACTTATATTCATATTCAACTCAAATCCGCCATATCGTCCATGACTCTCGATAAATTCAGGGACAAGAATAGGGATTGGTGCTCCTTGGGTCAGGATAGAGATGTTCATATCAGATAGCGTAAATGCCCCCTCACTTGTAGCAATTAATCTGCCCCTGCCGATATTTGCACTAAAATTCTGGAGGACAAAGGAGTTATTGACAACATGAATCGCACCATCCATGTCTCTTACCCTTGCTGCAAAGGGATAGGTATTAAGACCCCCGGAAAATTTCAGAGAACCATTTATTTCAGGATCATTCATCTGTCCGCCGAAATGCAAGCCACCATTAACTATACCCTCTGCCTTTTTGATTGTGGGCATATACAGTGAAAGCAATGCCAAATCAGCCTTATCCATGATTATTCCTACATCCATCTTTTTTGTCGCAAGATTTGTCCAGCCAGTGATTTCTAATATTCTTCTCCCTTGTCGAAGCAGGCTAAAACTATCAATAAGCACTTTACCCTTAGAAGTAAATCCTATCTTGCCCATAACGCTGTTCTCTGCTGGTTGCTGGATAAATTCAAGAGACTCATCATTCAAAAACTTGACCAGAACTGCAAGATTTTTCAGATCATAAGAGTCATTAATTACAATATCGCTGGTATTAAGCATCACAGAAGCACTTTTCCCTATAGTAATATTTCCGTTGCATGATACTGTGCCTGAAAGGGTTATGTTTGCTACTTGAAATGCGTTTGCCCTTGCTTCAAAGTTAATTCGTCCATCAGGGATAAGTTCAACCATACATTTTTCAATGATTAATCGATTTTCCCCATCCTGTTGACAATACAATTGTGATGGGACAGCACCTCTGGCGGAGGTAGCACCTCTGGCGGAGGTAGCACCTCTGACAGGCGTAACATCTCTGGCAATCGAAAACACCTTATCCTTAATGTTGACCTTTGCCTTAATCAGATCAACAAATATCCCATGGCTTTCAAACCCTTCTATGGTTATATCTCCCTCAATACAGGGGTTATCCATTTTTCCAGTAAGACTTAATTCACCATTTATCAATCCATTAAGCCTTAATGGAGGCAATTTTAATATCCTGCTCAAGAGAGACAATCTACCCTTTTCTATTTTTATTCTTGCCTTAGTTTCTTCACCAAGCATCCCGGAGAAAAACAGTTCATTATCAAAATTAGCATCTACCAATAAAAGATGCGAGGCATAATAAAGGCTTCCGCTAATGTTTTTTACATCCCTGCTGCCTATATTCAGGTTGGATGAGGTAAATTTAGCTGAAAGACATGGTCTTTTCATCTGTCCCTCAATCTTCCCCTGCAAGGTAGCGATACCCTGCCATTCCTCAAAGTAATTCCACGGCAACTCATTAAAATTCATGCCATTGAGGGTGAACCCACCTGCAATAGAATTATTGCCCCATTCCCCGGAACAGGCAAGAACGCCTTTATTACCCACACAGATATTGCCGGAGAAGATATTCTTATCTTTCTCGTTGTTTAATTTTATCCTACCGGATGATATATTCAATCCCCCAATATCTCCTTTGGCAAGAACAATATTGCCATAAAAGCCATTGGGGCTATTATGTCCACTATATTTGGCTGTGGCTGTTGCCCTGACATTGCCCATACTCAGATTGGTGATTTGAGTGTTTAGATTTACAGAGTTTAACCTGTTGTATGAGGTAGTTACCAGACCAGAAACATGTACCTTCCCTCCATCGGGCTGAGTAATGGAGAGGGAAGAGATACTGAACATATTCTCTCTTTTGGTGATAGAGAAGTTGGTTGTTGCATTATTATTGTTAGAGGTGCTTCCCCTGCGAATAAGGCTGTTGTCTTTTATCTCTATCCCTTGCCCTGAGATAGTTAGTTGTTTGAGTGGATTGCCTGTTAGTTGTATCTTGCCGTCTGCCATTCCATCCAGAGCAGGCGAGAGAATATCCAGCCTTAGCCCTGTAAAGCTGATATTCATATTGGCTCGATTTATGCCTATGCTCCCATTTATCAGAAGATTCTGTGACTGTGGGGAAGCAATTTGCAACAATTGGTCTCTATAGCTTAACTGTCCATGCCATGATGGATAAGACACCTGATTGATGATAACACCCTTAACCTCTATCTTCCCTGCCTGTTCGTGGTGGACAGTTTTGTATTTGTTTTCCTTATTTTGTTCCAAGCCTGTGATCATGGTCTGTGTATCTTTTGTATCCCACAGGGCATCAAATGAATATTTGGAATGATTCCATGCAAAATTATTGACAGAGGCATCAATCTTTAGAGATGGCGACCATTGACACGAAGCAACAACGCTGCCCCCCTGAGACTGGGTAATGATTGCAGCAACCGTCTGACCTTTAAGGGTTAACACTGCCCTCTGAAATGTCCCACAGGTATCAAGGGTAAGATTCCCCTCATAATTGTCAGGTCTTACACGCAGCCTTCCGGAAATATTTCCCTTATCCAGCTCAGGTGTTCCCTTAATTTCGGCTAATCCAAGCAAAGGGAAAACCCTTGCCCTGTGGCATTCAATGACAAGGTCAGAAGGACTTGCAGACGAAGAAGATGAAAAAGAAACCCTGCCCTTTATCAGTGTATTCTTGTCAATATCCATATCTATGCAATCAAATACATTATCCCTGAAGACAAATCCTGCCTCTGCCAGGAATTGCCTCTTACCAAGGATATTATCTGTCTTGAGTTTTCCTGAAACAGTAAAAGGATGAGGGCTTATTCTGCCATTGAATTTCAGGCTTGTTTTGAGCTTGATCCTTGAAAAATAATCTCTCAGCTTGTCGATATTTGTCAGATACTTTAAGATTGAGGCATCAAATCTTGAGGTTTCAATCTGAATGAGTATTTCAGGATTATCTATATCCGGCACAATAAATGTAGTTTTTACCTCAGTATCGCACAGGACAGCCATTAAATTATCTACCTTCATAGTAGTTACATTCAGACATGGAGATTGAAGTGCCTTACGAGATGCCCCTTGAGATGGCGAGCTCAGATTGGAAGTGCCTAAGGCTGTCTCTCTATTTGTTAATCTGAAAACACCGTTTACCTGGTTAAATGGTAGCCTTGCATTTTTGAGCAAAAATCTTCCATCCTGAACACCTATTTGCCCGGATAGCCCATAGATAGTATATCTGCTAATCCTTATCTCTTTTTCCTTTTGGGGAGAAGGACAGGATGATGAGGACTCTGTCCATGTCCCTATTGGTGTTTTGGGGCATACAGGGGCTGGTGGAAGGGAGGTGGAAGTTTCAAAACATGTTGCCCTTCCCTTGAGGCTTACCCGGACATCTCCATCTAACACCTGACCGAATGGGAGCTTAAGATACGGGGAATATCTTAAGAGGTTGGCTTTTTTTATTCCTATATCCCAGCTCATATCAATTGGGGATACAGCATGGATAATCCCGGAGCAATGCAGCGGTGTCAAGGATTCTGCCTGAATGCTGCCGACTAATGCCTTAGCCTTGAACCTGCCGGATGTATAACTTACATTTATTTTGGATAAAACCGTAGAAGTAGCACCCTTGTCAGTTGTGTCATACAGATAATCCTGAAAGATTATCCTGCCTCCTTTAACAAATAAGGAAAATTCAGGGGGACTATGTGAGCTTGGTTTGCCTGGTTTGAAGATACCCTCGGTATTCCAGATGCCATCCTTGGAACGAGCAAGATAAAGTTCAGGTGAGATAACAGTTATTGTATCTATCCCATATGAAGATGGATGTTTTTTGTATCTTTTGGAGATAAGATCCCATAGACAGCACTTGATGGTTAACTGCTTTATATTAACTATTGGGTGTTTGTGAACAATGGGGGTTTTCCTTAATGTACGGGCAGGGCTGCCGGGTGTACTGTTCTTTGTTGCTGTCTGTATCTGTAAATGCTCACGCAGAGACGCAGAGGGGATAGGGCTGCTATCACTTGTCTGTGTCTGCCTTCTGCCTTCTAATTTCTGACCCCTCTCAAGAAGGGGCATTGCATCTTCTGTCAACTGCTGAGTGCCAACTGCCAACTGTCGACTAACTCCAACAGTGCTTGTCCCTGTCTGTGTTTGCAAGGGACTTATACTCAATCCGGTAATGATTATCTTGTTGGGAAAGCCAAAAGCAACATTATCAATCTGGGCATGAATATTCATCCTCTGTTCCAGAGAGGAAATTATTTTTAGCTTTGTCCATTCAGCTGGAAATTCTTTTTGATAAACAATAAAAGCAACACTGCTGAAAAGGACAATAAATAATAGGAAAAGAACAATGCCCCATGTTTTCATAATATAACCTCATGAAATAATAATACAATAATTGTAACTATTCAGGTATAATGACGGAATACAGAATTCAGAATAGATGCAGGTTCCTTCATTCTGACTCCTGCATTCTGATCTGTCGTAGGGGCAAACCCCTGCAGACTGTGTGAAAACTCATTTTGATATTACCATTAAAGAACAGGCAATCGGATATAGGGTTAATTTTTTTATTCTTATCCAGTATATTTCGACCTGTGCGGTTGTGGATAATTACATCAAGCTTATAAAACACCGACAATTGTTCCGTTAGGAACATAATATCGGTAGAACAATTATAAACAAATCAATCAGTTCCGTAGGAACTGTATAATTTCAAACCGATTG
>JBDRAP010000067.1:0-3602 GCA_043823615.1 bacterium | reverse complement strand
CTCAATGACCCTGATGATATCTATGTGAGAAACTCTCTGTTTTCTGCCTATCGCCAGACAAAAAGACTAAAGGATATGGAGGAATTAATTGCGGAATTGATCGCTAAATATCCTGACAATAAAAAGCTATTTGGAATAATGCGAAAGCTGAAAAAAGAGTTGAAGGAAAATGGATATGAAGATATATGATTTGATTCAAGCCCCACCAATTAAAACTGTTATCCAACTTTCTGAGACAGAGAGTACAACCCGTCAGCAATTGATTGAATTGCTGGATACCTTTGTCATTACTGAAGAGACAGGACATAATTTGAGAGTGGTGCTGCAATCTATTGCCGAAGGTACTGCCTCTGATAAGGGTGATTCCCTTCAGTCTACAACTATTGCTAATGGGACTCTTCTATCAAAGTGCAATGGATGCGGGATATTCCTTCAGGGGCATTATGGGACAGGAAAATCCCATTTTCTGTCATTCGTTTCGATTTTGCTTGAGCATGAATGGGCATGGGATGCGGTAGTACCAGTCAGGGATCAGGATGAGGCAGCACCTCTGGCAGTGGACAGAAAGGTGGAAAAGTCCACGGTATTTGAAGAATTCAGACAATTACAAACCAAGCGATACCTCGTTGTATCCATTCCTCTCCAACATCATGCAGCCACATTTTCCTTAGAAGAAATTGTCTTTGCCGGGATAGAAAGGCAGTTTAATAAAGTAAGAGAGAAGGAGGCTCACGCGGAGACGCGGAGACGCGGAGAGGGGGAGAGAGAAGGAGAATTTAATGGGGTAAGAGAGAAGGAGGCTCACGCGGAGACGCGGAGACGCGGAGAGGGGGAGAGAGAAGGGCAATCTAATAGGGTAGGGGAGCAAAGGGAGGTAATACCTCTGACAGGTGCTACTCCCATGGCAGTGGTTATTGCCAGGACAAGCAAATTGTTGGATAATTTTAACCATTATATTTTGCCCAGACACCCTGATTTTTTGTCCTCTATTGGTATGGGGCATGAACAATGGCAGAAAATTGTTCACCAGTGCCCTGATGAGGCTTGCCAGTTGGCCATTAAATATCTCAAAACTATGGAGACACTTCCCATCCGTCTTGAATATGAACGGGATGATGCCTTTAAGAAGATATGGCAATACAAAATAGATTATGGTTATGACGGGCTTATTTTAATACTTGATGAATTATCTGAATTTTTAAGAGCTAAGTCTACTCCTGCCAGCTTTAATGAAGATGTTAGATTTCTTCAGCATCTTGGGGAGGAGGCAGCAAACAAGTCGTTATGGGTAATTGCCTCATTGCAGGAGCAGATAGAAGAGACAGGACATATTCAGCAAAATCTCTTTAATCGGATCAAGGATCGCTACCCAAAGAGGCTGACTATTTCTTCACGACACATCACAGACCTTATCAGTCATAGATTAATCATCAAAAAAACAGGGGCAACAGACAGACTTAAATCCATCTATAAACAACTGAGGGATGCCTTTCCACATCTGGAAATATCATTTGAGAGGTTTGTAAATATCTATCCGGTTCATCCCTATACATTAAAAATGCTGGAGGGCTTGATGAGGCTCTTTTCCCAGCATCGAGGTGTTGTGGATTATATTCATTATCAGATTACAGGCGATGAATCGAGAAAGATACAGGGAATATTGGACAATGATGCCTCATATCTTCTCTCACCAGATACTATTTTTGACCATTTCAGTCTTCGAATTCGTGAGATGGTGGAAACACAAGGGTACTACAATATTGCCTACAAGTACTTTGAACAACATATCCCTGAGATATTTGAGGATACCTCCCAAAAAGTGCTTGCTATGCGGTTGATAAAAATACTTATCCTGACCGAAATCTCCCCAATTGAAAATAGACATACCCTGCAAGAGTTGGCTGATATGCTTCTGTATCGGATAAGCGGGATTGAAAGCAGCCTTAACTATGATTTTCTGCGGGAGGTAATTCTTGATAAGTTATTGCAGGAGGCAGCCTATATCAAGTCAGAGCCGGCAAAGAACCTGATTGATACGGTTTATTACCTTGACCTTGAGGCAAATGCTGCCCAGATAATTACTCAGGCGACAAAGGCAATCTTAAAGGACATGGATACGACCAATGTCTTGTCAGAGATATTAAACCTCATTAACCCCATATATCTTCCCCTTGCGGATCTGATGAGGGTCAGGGCTTATAAAACACTTATTCAGTGGCAGAATACAGCACGGGAGGGCAGGGTTCTCCTTCGTGACCTCAGAGGGATAAGCCTTCAGGAGATACAAAGGCTATACGCTGAAATTTTGACCACAGAGGTTGATTTTTGTCTCCTGATGGGAATGCCGGAGGATGTGGTTAAACAGCAGGGGTATATTAATCAACTCCTTGAATTTGACCATGGGGGACAGCATATAGAGGTGAGCCCCTCTGGCGGAGGGAGCCCCTCTGGCGGAGGAAGCTCTTTTGGCGGAGAGAGCTTTTCTGGCAGGGGAAGACTTTCCGGCAGATGTGTGTTTGTCCTGATTCCGACAGAGATTCAGGAGATGGACAAGGTTCTTATGCTGTATGCTCACCTTGTGTTAAAGAAACAGCTCATGTCCAATCCTGAAGCAAAGGAAATGCTTGTCATCTTAAATGAGATTCTGGAAAAAGAGATTGTTCTGATAAAGGAACTAATGGTTAATGCCTATTTCAATGGAACAATCGAGAGCCTTGAAAAAGCACTTGAGATTAACCTTCTTCAGATGGGGTATCTGCCCTTTGAAAAGATGCTTGGTACGATTCTAAATGATGTCCTTGCCAATGTTTATCCGAGGCATCGGGAGATAATGCCCTATGTAGAGTCTATGTCCAGACATATGGTAGAGACATTGTGGGATGCATTTATTGCCATAGGGAAAATAACCCTTAAAGAGGCAAAGGATAAAGGGGTATATAACCCAATTGAAGGGGTGCTGATCCCTATGGGTGTGGTTAAACGATCGGGAAATTATTTTAGCTTAGAGATAGAACCAGCTAAGAATGAGCTTTTGAGTAACTATCTTTCATATATTCTCCCCTGTAATCCCATACCCATTTCTGACCTGTATCTTAAGATGCGTAAAGGTACATGGGGATTAACAAAACACCCATTTTATCTCCTGACCTCCATACTCATTCAATCCGGTTATCTTACCCCATATAAAGATGGCAGGGTGGTAATTTTCTCTTCACCAGCTAAATTCTATATTGATGGGATAGGGGAGCTTGGTGAGGGAAAACTGATTGAGGCACAGTATCAATCAAATCTGAAGGGTGCCTCCTTTATCTGGGGCATAAGAGAAATAGAGCCATTTAATCTTAGTCTGCAAAAGGAGTTGTGGGAGGCTGCAGCTAAGTTTAAGCATAGAGAAGAAAAGAATTGCCAGGAGATTCAAGGATTAATCCAGCGATACAGCGATTATCCATCCTTTGGTCGAATACCAATAATCAATATAGAGGAAAAAAGCAAGCTCGTCTTGCAACTCTGTGATGAGATAAAAACAAGCTATGACTCAAAATGCGGGATGGAAAGGTGTCTAAGGTTTATAAATGAGAATCCACAGGTAGCTGGAGTGTATC
>JBDRAP010000066.1:0-10211 GCA_043823615.1 bacterium | reverse complement strand
GATACAAATTTCTCAAGAAGAACTCCAAGCCTCCCAAAAGAAGACCGATAAACAGTTGAAGGAGACATCAAAAGAACTTGGAGGAATAGGAGGGGGTCTGGGCAGAGCCGCAGAAGGTTTGACTGCTCCTTCTGTCCCAAGGGTATTTAAGAAATTAGGGATAACGGTAGATGCAGTGTATCAAAGGGTCAAGGCACTTCACGATGGCCAGATTAAATCTGAGATAGACATTTTATGCCCTGCAAGGAGAAATGGTTCATCTTTAATTTTAGTTGGCGAGGTAAAGGCACATCTAACTAATGAGGATGTAAAAGATTTTCTTGATGAATCCTTAATCTCATTTAAGGAAAACTTTACTGAGTATAAAGATAGGGAGGTTATTGCCTTTGTAGCTGGACTTAATGTAGAAGAAAATGCAGCAAGGTTTGCTCAGAAGAAAGGGCTTTATGTCCTGATTCCATTCGGAGAGACAATGCGTCTTGCCAACTCAGCTGATTTTGAGCCAAAGATTTGGTAGGGTGAGGCGCGAAGAAGAGAGATTGGTTTATAAGATTATACCAAAGGATGAGCAAGTTAGACCAGATGATGCTATCAGAGAATATAAGATAGTTTTAGAGATTGCTCTATGAAATCTCCTTGCCAAACAGATGTTTGAAAAAATCCTTGACAAAACGATTAGGGTTTAGTAGAATGGTAATTAAGATGAAAATTAGCTTTAGTTCCATCAAAATTGCTGTCAAGGTGTTACTGGCAAAGTTCTGGGGGGGGGTAAATACCTTTGTAAAAGAACTTACAACAGCAATCTTTATGTAAAAAGCAGGTTAATGGGTCAGTCTGACCTATTACAAAGCAGGTTAAAAATTAACCTATTTTTTTATTTAATTCAGGAGGTGTAAGTATGAAAAGGGTAATTGGTGTATTGGTTTTGGGAATGGTCTTAGGGCTTTGTGTCTATGCTGAGGGTAGCGTGCCTCATCTGATGAACTATCAGGGTAGACTCACCAATGCAAGCGGTGCGGCTGTGTCTGATGGAAATTATGCCATTCAGATGAGTATCTATGAGTCTGCTACGGGTGGGACTGCGATTTGGCAGGAGATACAGACTATCTTCATTAATAATGGCATCTTTAACTTGATGTTGGGAAGCTCTACCCCTATAAACCTACCTTTTAATAAAGACTATTGGCTGGGAACAAAGGTTGGAGCAGACTCTGAAATGACCCCAAGACAGCAATTAGTCTCTGGTGCTTACAGCTTTAGGGCAGATCAAGCAGGCACAGCTACCTTAGCCATGGATAGCCAAAAGCTTACCGGAAAGCTACCCTCTCAATTAGAGGTAGGTACAGCCAGTTATGCTCATTATGCAGGGACGGCTACTTATGCAGAGACTGCTGGTGCTGCCCCTGGTACAGCTACTTATGCTATTCAGGCAGGAACGGCAAACTATAGCCTTAATGCAGACAAGCTTACCGGCAAGTTACCATCAGAGCTTAGCGTTGGCACAGCTACCTACTCTACAAATGCAGGAAACTTGACAGGAACAAGCTATCCAGCCTTGACAGTAGGCACATCAGCCTTTGCTAATACGGCCACTTATGCCGCAGACAGCCAAAAGCTTACAGGCAAGTTACCATCAGAGCTTACAGTTGGCACTGCCTCTGTGTCCATAAAGGCACAGGATGCAGATAAACTTACAGGCAAGACACCCTCAGAGCTTACAGTTGGCACAGCTACCTATAGCTTAAATGCAGACAAACTTAACGGTAAAGAACCTATTCAACTGGAGGTAGGCACAGCCCTGTGGCAATAAAGGCACAGGATGCAGACAAGCTCACAGGCAAGTTACCATCAGAGCTTAGTGTAGGCACAGCTACCTATGCCTTGAGTGCAAATAGGCATTACATAGGCGAGTCCTACGGTGGTGGTAAAGTATTTTATGTCTATGATAATGGACAGCATGGTTTAATAGCTGCCACAGCCGACCAAAGCACAGGAATACAGTGGTATAATGGTACATATAGATATACAGGCTCCTTAGGCGATGGATTGGGTGCTGGTGCAATGAATACCGCTATGATAGTAGCCACGCAAATCAGCGATAGCCAAATAGGTGATTTTGCCGCAAAGGTTTGTGCAGATTATTCAGTAATGGTTAATGGTGTTACTTATGGCGACTGGTATTTACCTTCAAAATACGAGTTGAATTTGTTGTATCTTCAGAAAAGCGTTGTTGGCGGTTTTGCTAGTAACTTTTATTGGAGTTCTACCGAGTATGTTAGTAACGGCGCGTGGGCCCAGGGCTTCGACAGTGGCTACCAGGGCTACGGCAGTAAGGGCTACACATACTATGTGCGTGCTGTTCGGGATTTTTAACTATTTACTGTCCCTTTGACAAATTTTGACAGGGACAGTAAACTTAAGCTAAATGAAGAAAAGACTGTTGATAGAATTATGCTGGTTATCTTTCCTGATATTGTGGCAAAAAAATTAAAGGAGAGAGAAGTGGTTCAAGACCAAAGATTGATTACCGATTAATTCTTTCTTTGACTAACCAGGGGATAATGCTTGAATATTCAGCGAATAAAGGTTTTGGCAATGGTTGACAAAAATGGGTTATTATGTTATAATGTCATTAAGACATTATAGGAGGTGTAGAAATGGTTAAAGAAATAAATGTAGCTGAAGCCAAAAGATGCTTTTCTGAAGTAATGGGAAGAGTGGTTTATGGAGGAGATGAGTATATCATCACCCGGAGAGGAAAGCCTATGGTTGCCATAGTTAAATCAGAATACCTTGAGCTGCCTCAAAGTAAGAAGCAAAAGGAAAGGGGGCTTATTCAGATTGTAGGCAAATTCAATGATTCCCAGGAGTTTATTGAAGGCTTAGAAAAAATATACTCCCTACGAGGAAGATTGAAGGATAGAGAGGTAGCACTATGAAATATCTGTTTGATACAGACATCTTGAGTAATTTAATGAAAAAGCAACCTTCACCTAATCTCCTTGAGAAACTTAAAGAGTTATCACCCAATCTCCAATGTACCTCAACTATTACCGTAGGGGAATTATATTATGGGGCATGTCGACTGCATAGCCCTGCATCCATTATAGAAAGGATAGAAAAGGAGATATTTCCCTCTCTCTATGAGATTCTTCCCTTTGATAAAGAATCTGCAAAGGAATATGGTAGAATTCGTGCAAAGTTGGAGGGAAAGGGAGAATCTCTTTCAGAGCCAGATTTGAGGATAGCGGCTATATGTTTGGTCAACAATGCCACCTTAGTCACCGGGAATATTAAGCATTTTGCGAGAATAGATGGGTTGAAGGTAGAAGATTGGTTATTATAAAATAGGGACAGTAAAAAATAAATATAAACTTTCAAACTTTATGAACTTTATGAACTTTACAAACTAACGAAAAGGAGATGAAAAATGGCAATTAAGGTTTTAATTGGCTTACTGGTAGTATTTAATGCCGGGTTGGTATCTGCTATGAGTAGTAGCAATTATACTATACCTATATCTGATTGTAACCAGGGGGGAGGAGGCAGGGCTTCTGGTCAATATAGAATAGATGATGCTGTAGGACAACAGAAAATGACAGGGGATATAAAGAGCAGTAATTATACTCTATCTGTTGGTCTAATCCCTATATTACTGCCTCAATCTGGCACACCAATATCTGGCACACCAACTTATGCCCCAAACAACAACAATGTCAAGGTCTATCCAAACCCATATAAGAAGGGTGATGCTAAGTTTGGTGGGCCAGGTGTCTATTTTGAAAATATAAGTGCAGGTTGCATCATCAAAATTTACAACATTGCCGGTGAATTGGTGGCTGAGATTAACGATCCAGCTTCTGACAAAGTCCTCTGGGATACAAACAACATCGCCTCAGGCGTCTATATCTATACAGTTACAGGTGGAAATGGAGGAAAGTCTGTGGGTAAGATTGGAATAGTGAAGTAATAAATAATACCAAGTTGCATTCAAAATGATAACAAGGCGGCAAGGAGGAGAAGGCGGATAGCGTATTAGATAATACATTGGAGGAGCTGACGACGAAGCAGCAATTCTCATTTTAGACAGGATTACAGGATGCAGGATTTTTTAAGAATCGCGATTTATGGTTTTTTCTAAAAATACGGTAGAAGGAATGCTTTTTACCCTGCTTTTCTTTCGTTTCATTGGAAATTCTGTCTTTTATAACCCTTGACAATACATCTTGTTAATCTTGTTAATCCTGTCAAAAAATCAAAATGAGAATTGCTGTTATCAGCCAAAAACATCTTGACAACATTGATTTGGTATGCTATATTAAATCAGTTATCAATCAGTGGGGGTAAATGTTGTATTCACCCTTTTAATGGAAATAAATAAGGAGGAATAATTATATGCGTAGTGATGTGATGAAAAAGGGGCTTAAGGCTGCTCCTCATCGTTCCCTGTTTAAGGCAATGGGTTATACAACTGAAGAGATTAACAGGCCATTGATTGGTATTGCAAATTCAGCCAACCAAATAGTACCGGGTCATGTTCATCTTGATAGGATAGCTGAGGCTGTTGCAGCCGGGATACGGATGGCTGGAGGGACACCGATAGAGTTTTCTACTATTGGTGTTTGTGATGGGATTGCCATGAATCATGATGGTATGAAGTATTCATTGGTCAGCCGTGAGATAATTGCTGATTCTGTTGAGATAATGGCTAAGGCTCATCCCTTTGATGCCATAGTGTTGGTTCCTAATTGTGATAAAATAGTGCCTGGAATGATGATGGCTGCTGTAAGGCTTAATATCCCTTCTATCTTTATTAGTGGTGGACCAATGTTGGCTGGAAGGTTTGATGGCCATCCTGTTCAACTTATCTCTATGTTTGAAGGTATAGGAAGGGTGCTAACCAATAAGATGCAGGAATCAGAGTTAAATGCATTAGAGGATGCTGCCTGTCCTGGCTGTGGTTCATGTGCAGGTATGTTTACCGCAAACTCAATGAATTGCCTGACAGAGGCTCTGGGCATGGGATTGGCAGGTAATGGGACAATTCCTGCGGTTGAGGCAGCAAGGATACGATTGGCAAAAGAGGCAGGGAAAAAAATAATGGAATTGTTACAGAATAATATTCGTCCAAGGGATATTATCACTAAAAGCTCCCTGTCTAATGCCATTGCCGTAGATATGGCTCTTGGGTGTTCAACCAATACAGTCTTGCACCTTACAGCCATTGCTCATGAGGCAGGGATTAGCCTTGATCTAAATAAATTTGATGAGATAAGCAGAAAAACACCTCATCTTTGTGATATGTGTCCCTCTGGTCCACACTTTCTTCAGGATTTGAATGAGGCTGGCGGGATTCCATCTGTGATGGCTGAATTAACTAAATTAGGATTATTAGACCTTGAAGCAATGACATGTACGGGTTATAGTATGGGTGAAAACCTGCGGGGCAGGAAGATACTCCGAGCTGATGTTATTCGCACAATTGATAACCCCTATCATCCTGTAGGCGGAATTGCTATCATGAAGGGCAATCTTGCCCCGGATGGGTGTGTAGTTAAACAATCTGCGGTTCTGCCGGAGATGATGGTATTTTCCGGAACAGCAAAGGTGTTTGGCTCAGAGGAAGAGGCAACAGATGCCATCATTACCCATCAGATAAAAAAGGGTGATGTTGTGGTTATCCGTTATGAGGGTCCAAAGGGTGGTCCCGGCATGAGAGAGATGCTTACCCCTACCTCAGCCATTGTTGGCATGGAGCTTGACAGCCATGTAGCGTTGATTACAGACGGCAGATTTTCAGGCGGGACAAGGGGGGCAGCCATTGGTCATATCTCGCCGGAAGCAGCCGAGGGTGGTCCAATTGCCTTAATACAAAACGGTGACAAGATAAATATTGATATTCCTAATCGAACACTTGACTTAGAGGTTTCTTCAGAGGAAATGGCTGAAAGAAGAAAACAATGGAAACAACCAAAACCAAAGGTAACTACTGGAGTACTGGCAAGATATGCAGCTCAGGTTACCTCTGGCAGTATGGGGGCGGTGCTGAGGTAGTCTTGTAGTATTATGCCCAATGAAAATTGGTTTGCAGACTGACAGAGAATTGCCTTTTTCTCACATTTTGTCGTTGTAAGTTCTTTATTTCCAATGTATGATTTTTGAGATTTTGGATTCTCGGTCAGCCTGTTTGCAAAAAGATATGTGATAATGCAACTATTCATGTGTAAGAATGGTTAAGGCAATGACAAGGAGGAGAGCACCCCTGTCAACCCTGCAGCTATATTGTGATTGTCTGTTGTGTATTGGATCTTTTGTAACTGCGACCCTTGTGGTCGCTTATTAGCAGGGGCACTACCAGATTTTCATCATTACCCTCTTATTGTTATGGAAAGTGATAATGCAAGTATTGAAAAATATTGAAAATTTTATTTATGAATCTCCAACATGGAAATTAATTACAACAGTTTTATTAATCATGTTGTTTAAGACTGGTGTTTGGTATATTCCAAACATGGAAATATCACGGATAATTGCTCAATATCCTTTCATAAACTCTTTTAAGGATCCTTCTAACTATCTGTTCTGGAATTGGCTGGGTTTATTCTTGTCATGGGTGGTTGGGGCTGAAGGGCAATGTTTGTTTTTTCTTTTTCATTTTATTTTTTCGATTGCTTTCACATTTCTTTTCATAAAAATGTTATTTGTTCATTTTTCCAATCGGGATGCCAGAACATCTCTTATCTTGTTTTTATTGTTACCGGTATCGGCTACTGCGTACTTCTGGGTAGGTACTGATTCTATTACACTTTTTTTAATGTTGTGTGCTTTTGTATTCTCTGGTTTTTGGTTTATTACTCTTCTGACAGGTGTTGCATTAGGTATGCAACATTTTGAACAAGCGTTTTGTGCATTCCTTGGATTGTTCCTTGCTATATCAATATCAAAGCATTTTAGAGCACAAATTAAATATTCGACAAAGTGGGCATTAACCCTGCTTATTGGTGTAATTCTTGGAAAACTATTTCTTATGGGAATTTTCGATTATTTCGATATGAATGTTAGTTCAGGAAGGATCTCTTGGCTTAAATCACATTTTCTGTCCATGCTTAATCAATTTTTCTTTCATATCCATTATATTCTCTGGTCGATCCTTGGGCTTGGATGGATTATTGTTCTCAAGTATTCTGAGAAAGGAAAAATTGCCTTGCCATTTTTGCTATGCTTGTTTGGCTTTATGATTTTACTGCCTGTTTGTGAAGATCAAACAAGGGTATTTGCTATTATTAGTTTTCCGTTAATTGCAGCCTTTTGGCTATTTAATTGTGAGTTCATAGACTCTCTGAGCAATCAATTGATCTCATGGCTTTTTTTGTTATGGATTATTATTCCATGGGGCTGGGTTTGGCAAGGAAGACCTAAGTGGTCAGTCTTCCCACACGATATTGCCTATTTCCTGAGTCAGTTATTTGGTTGGTCTTTTGTACCGGCTAATCCTGCTCTTTGGCCATTTTTTTGATTTGTTGGGCAAGGATCTGACTATTACTGACAACTGCACGCTTATATATGAGGTAACAATGAAGAGAATATCCCTTATTGCTATGACAGTAATTAGTAGTATGCTTTTGGCTAAGGATAGTTTTGCCTATGGGCTGTTAACCCATATTGAGCTTGCTACCCAGACGATAAGGATATTGGGGGCAGAGGCTAAGGGGATATTAGATATTTATTGGACATATTTAGCACTTGGGGCAATTGGTCCTGACCTTTTCAATAAAACCCCATTTAGCCGCATACTTCATCATAGCTTGTTAACAAAGTTTGCTACAAGCATGTTAGACTATGTCAAGGGAATAAAGGACGGAGAAAAAAAGGATAAACTAAGAGCATATGCCTATGGTTACTTGACCCATATTGCCGGGGACATTCATGGTCATCCATTAGCCCATCGCCTGAGCAATCAGAAAGAGCATAATATGCAATTATTAAAGGTGTATGCTCATCAGGATTTGCATATTGCCATGAAGTATCATCTTAAGCCTCATAGCTACGATGCTCAGATGCAAATTCCCCTGTATTCACTTGATGGGGATGTTGCACAAATGCTGCTTGAGGTGTATAATAGAGTAAACACTGAGGGCAATGACATGGATTGGAAGATATTGATGTCGTGTTTTGACCGGACAAAATTTAATGTTTGGTTATTAACACTTCAGGCTAATAATTCCTTTTTCAGGCAAGTTTTCATGCCTTTTTCTCCAAATTCCAAATATACCATGGAATTTGATCATAACTTCAGTACAGCAAAGAAAACTGCAGAACAATTTATTTCATCAGGACATTCATATCTTTATCAATTACCATGGGAAAAGGATTTTGGAGATGTATTCCACGAGGGGTTAGAAATAGACTGCCCTTTGTGCATGAAGTAATTTTGACATATTGGTTCTTCTGGGACACTACCAGATTTTTCGGAGGGACTTCCAATTTAACGGGCTTGTTTTTCTACCCTTTCAGAGGAAAAAGTTGAAAGCGATTATATTGTTCAAACCCAAAATCCAAACTATCAAGAATTACCTCAAGGCGTATATCACTGACTCTGAAATCCGCGACATTGTGGAAACCAAAGAATACAGCCGCCTTGCCACAAATCCAAAGGTTACAATGAAAGACTTTCGCGACTTAAACGGCTGGCGACAAATAGTCCCCGAATATGTGAATGACTATGTTTCTATTAACGCCTTTATGTGAGGAGGAAAAATATGAAAAATAATAATCCACAATCGCAAATTATTATTTATAAAGATGAGGACGGACAAACTAAAATTGAAGTGCGGTTTGACGACGATACCGTTTGGCTCACGCAGTCAGCATTGGCAGAGCTTTTTCAAACGACCAAACAAAATATCAGTCAACACATCAAAAATATCTTTGATGAGGGAGAACTACAACAAAAGTCAGTTGTAAAGGATTTCTTGACAACTGCCATGGACGGCAAGAATTACACAACAAATTATTATAATTTAGATCTTATTATTTCCGTTGGCTATCGCGTCAAAAGCAGTATCGCAACCGCGTTTCGTCAATGGGCAACCTTGCGACTACGCGAATATATCGTCAAAGGTTTTGTGATGGATGATGAACGACTTAAAAATCCCGATCTACCTTTTGATTATTTTGAAGAATTGCTCAAGCGAATTCAGGATATTCGCACTTCTGAAAAAAGATTTTACCGAAAAATTACGGATATTTATGCAACGAGCGTGGACTATGACCCTACGGACGAAATGAGCATTCTTTTTTTTCAAACAGTGCAGAACAAATTACACTGGGCGATTACCGGAAAAACCGCTGCAGAACTTATCAGCGAGCGAGCCGATAGCCAGAAGCCAAATATGGGGCTCACTAGTTGGCGTGGAGTAAAGCCACGAAAAGACGAGGCGGCGATTGCTAAAAATTATCTTGAAGAGCCAGAGCTTGCCGCACTTAATAATTTAGTGGAACAGTATCTTGTTTTTGCCGAAGGTCAGGCGATGCGACGGATTCCAATGCTAATGAAGGGTTGGATTACGAAACTTAATGGATTTTTAACGCTCAATGATCGCGATATTTTGGACAATGCGGGGAAAGTTTCGCATGAACGGGCAAAAGAATTAGCGGAAAAAGAATATGATAAATACTACAAAAAAAGTTTAGAAGTGTCAAGCAAAGCAGACAGGGATTTTGAGGCATTTGCGAATAAAACAATGAAGCTTATTAACAGAGGCAAAAAGGAAAAATAATATGCTCAATCAAGAAACAAAACAAAAAATGTAACTATTCAGGTAATCGGATTTATCGGATAAAACGGATAAAAAATATCTGCTCAATCCGCTTAATCCGATTACCAAAAGGAAATTTTATAAATGTTTAGTAAGTAATGGGTCAGTGAACTGGGGAAAATTGGACACACCCCCTACCCTCTCTCAAGAGGATTACACACCCCATCCCCCCTCTCAAGAGGGGATTATCTGTATTCCCCTCTAATAAGAGGGGTTAGGGGTGTGTATAAGAGGGGTTATAGGGGTGTGTAATGTTCTACACTAAAACAGAAGATACCTTTTGCTAAACAATTCCCCCCACTTCACTGACCCATTACTTTAGTAACTATATAGGTGATAAAAACTGTTTACAGTTATTTTTTAACTGACTGAACGCTTACCTGAATAGTTACA
>JBDRAP010000065.1:0-7123 GCA_043823615.1 bacterium | reverse complement strand
TCCAGGATGATAAAAGAGATAACGCTTGCTGCCCGGGATGGGGGCAACCCTGATATGAATCCCAGACTTCGCACGGTTATCGAAAGTGCTAAAGAGGTTAATATGCCCTCAGATAATATCAAACGGGCTATCCAGCGGGGTACAGGAGAGCTTCCGGGTGTGATTGTTGAAGAGATTAACTACGAAGGGTATGGTCCTGGCGGGATTGCTGTTTTGGTTGAAACCATGACAGATAACAGAAACAGGATTACAGCTGAGGTAAGAAAGATATTCTCAAGGAGTGGTGGAAGTCTTGGTGAGGCAGGGTGTGTCTCATGGATGTTTTCTAAAAAAGGTTGTATTGGTATCAAAAGAGAGCAAATCGATGAGGATAGTCTCCTTGAAATAGCCATGGAAGCAGGTGCAGATGATGTTAAGACAGACGATGCTGAGGTGTATGAGATTATAACAAACCCAGGGGATTTCTTAGAAATAAAGGAAGTCTTGAAAGGGCGGAAGATCCCCATGGAATATGAAGAATTATCTATGATCCCTCAATCCTACATCAAGATTGAAAAGGATCTGGCAAGACAGGTTCTTAATCTGGTAGAAAATCTTGAGGAAAATGATGATGTCTCTGCGGTTTACACTAATTCTGATATCTCTGATGAGATTATGGCTGAGCTGCAGGCATAAGCATGAGAATATTGGGGATAGACCCTGGCATAGAAACAACTGGATATGGAATAGTCGATGAGGCAGCAGCATCTGACAGAGGTACTAATCATGGCTTAAAGATGATTGATTATGGCTGTATAATCACAAGCAGGGAATTATCTCTGGCACAAAGACTTGTTGTGATTCGGCAAAAGCTGGCTGCCATTATCTCTGAATATCATCCGGACACAGCCTCTGTAGAAGAAATATTCTTCAGCAAAAACACGAAGACCGCTACCAGCGTGGGACATGCACGAGGGGTAATATTATTAACCATAGCTGAGGCAGGACTGAATGTGTTTGAATATACCCCTCTTCAGGTCAAACATACTGTTTGCGGGGCAGGACATGCTGATAAGGCACAAATTCAGAAGGCAGTAAAACTTTTCTTGCAATTGGATCATATCCCCAAATCCGACGATGCTGCAGATGCCTTGGCCATAGCCATTTGTCATATTCAGAGGAATAAGATATGTAGATTGATGGGGAAATAGATAGTAGCGGTTTACAAACTACATTTGCGAATAGATACTATCCCTTCCTGCCAATAACCCGGATAGCAGCCGCACCATTGATGGGGCATTTATTTTCACAGACACCACATCCAATACACTTATTTTTATTGACAACAGGTCTTTTCTTCTCATCTACATCTATGGCATTGTGCAGGCATTGTTCATCACATATCAGGCACAGCTTTCTATCCTGGGCATAGGCAAGACATCTTTCGGTATTTATCACAGCCGTGCCAATTTTTTTCTTTCGTTTTTCATCCTCACTAAGTTTTTGAATCGCTCCAGAGGGACAAACCTGTCCGCATAAGTTGCAATAATCTTCACATGCCCCAATTCTTGGTATTAGCCTTGGGCTGCCAAGACCAATCAATCCTGATCCAAAAAAATCAGGGACAAGTCCATGACTGATACATACCTTTGTGCATGCCCCACATCTGATACAGGCATCCTTAAATCTATCCTCTGGTAATGCCCCGGGCGGACGAATAAGGTATTTATCATGGATGTGTGGAATTGCCCGAACACTGAAGGAAGATATTATTCCAGCACCCAGAGCAAATATTATTCCTCTACGAGTTACATCTATTTCCTCTGTGTCAGGCTTGCCAAAACAAAAGCAAACAGCCCCTTTTGGACAGCTTTGTTGACACCTGAAACAAAGCAGGCAGTCATTTTGTTTAAGATCCATCCAGCATGTTTGATGGCATTTTCCGCATTGGGTACAGGCGGGTGATACCAAACGATTAATCCGCTTGTATCTGGAAAGCAAAGACAGAAGTCCACCAAGGGGGCAAAGCGATTGACACCATTTCCGACGAAAAAACAGGACTATTAAAAATGTAGCCATGGTAAGGATGAAATATGGGGTATAGCTTTGCAATGACAAAATAAAGCAGAATACCCTCTGCATAAGACAAAGTGGTTCAATATGCCATAAAAATGGGGAACAAAGTCCAAGCCCAATAAGCAGATAATATTTCATCCCTTGTTGAACATGAGGCATCCTTTTTGGAAAAAGAATATGAAAAAATTCTAATAAACAGCCCAATGGACATATCCAGCCGCAAAATACCCGTCCAAGGATTAGTGTTAGCCCAATCAGGATAATTGTGGGGACAAGAAAAACACCAAGCAACAAAAGAAAGGGGGAAAGCTGGGGGAATATAGTAGTAAAATCTCCCAAAGATAATGGATATGTGGTGCAACAAATTAACACGAAAAAGATTATAAGGCTTATTAATTGAACTGCTCTGCGAATATAAAACATTAGCTATTGCCATCCCATAAGACAGAGGGCAACCACGGGGGGTTTGCCCCTACAAGGCTGCGGATATAAAACATTATTTATTTCGTAAGCGTTCAGCTGTCAGCTATCAGCGGAAAGCCCAGACCATAAAATCAAGGCAAAGATGAATCGTTCCTAACTTTCGCCCCTGCTTTTATGCCGTAATACCTTGCAAAAGCTGAAGGCTGAAGGCTGACTGCTGATAGCTGAACGCTTATGTTATTTCCATCCCATAAGTTTATGTATCTGAGGGATTAATCTGACATTTGCCAAATTTTTTACAGCATACTCATGGAACTCCAGCAGCCTTTCCTGATTTTTCATAGACTGTCCATCCTTCATTGCCGGCTGAATAATTAAAGGGATATTCACATTCACACCCCTTATAATATTCACTGCCTGAGATATTTCATCCATGACTGTCTCATCTGTAACCACTATCTTAACAAACAGATTCTTTTCTTTTGCTACATGCAGGAATTCCCGATGTTCTTTTGGAATATTCTTCTCTCCAGTAAAACTTGGCAGTTTAATATCAGCAGATACGATATCAACCCATTTGAGTATCTTTGCCAACTGTTTTGGCATGGTAGCGTTTGTTTCTAAATAAATCCTGTACCCCTCCCTTTTTAAGATGGGGAGAAGCATTTTCAGGTAACCATCCTGTAAGAGCGGTTCTCCACCAGTAATAGAGACCGTGGCTGAAGACGAGCTATAACCCTTTACAATATCTATTGTTTCAGTCAGAGATACAGGATTGTTATAATATTTAGCATCCTCTGTTTTGTATTGTAGCGGCACATTTAAGGCATAATCTGTATCACAATATTTACAAGATAGGTTGCAGCCAGCAAGCCTTAAAAATATCTGAGCCTCTCCTATCCAGAGACCCTCTCCTTGAATGCCCTTAAAGACCTCTGCTATATAACCTTTTGGTTCAATCATTTATACTTCTCCATGAATGCTGACACCTGAACGACTACTTTTTATTGTTGATAATTTGGGAATGGGTCAGTGAGATTGGTAGGTAAAAGAAGATAGCAGGCTATTGCATTTGTGTAAAAAAGGAGAAAAGGGGAAAGTGGGGAAGTGGGGAAAGATATGTCATTACAATACCTTAGAAATTCTTCTCCAATTCTCCCCTTTCTCCCTTTCTCCTTCCCCTTACACATCTTTCTACCAATCACTGACCCTTGATGTAAAATTGTCTTGGTTCACCGAGAATTGCTGGGGAGATACACATCCTCTGTTCCCTCTCAAACAGGGCTACTCACCCCTAACATCCTTATGCTAAGAGGGAATCAGGGAAATACAGACCACCTACTTGCTTGCCTGATTTGAACCATGCCAGAATTTGTTCTCTAAGGCAATAAAATTCTTGACAAATAACAACAAATTGTGTTATACTCATCACCATGCTATAGACATATTGTGAAGATTTACAAGGAGGTGCAAAATTGGGTAGTGTTATTAAAAAGAGAAGAAAGAAAATTCGCAAGCATAAGTATAAAAAGCTGTTAAAGCGTACAAAGTTTCAGCGACGGAATAAATAGTTACTGGGGGTATGAAAAATCGTGCCCTCATTAACTTGTGGTTGAGGATAACAAGTATATTGTAAATAAACAATTGCTGGTGCCGGGAGCGGGACTCGAACCCGCACGGGTTACCCCATACGCCCCTCAAGCGTACATGTCTGCCAATTACACCATCCCGGCATGCTTTGAATATATTAACAAAATTTAGCAAAAAAGTCAAGCATTTTTTTGTCATTGATATCAATTTTATGGAGGAGGGGAAAAGGATGAATGTATTTAAGACAACCTTTTTGCTTACAGGATTAACCCTTTTGTTAGTTTTTGTAGGCAAAACACTTGGTGGAAATGGGGGAATGGTTATTGCCCTTGGTATGGCAATTATCATGAATATGGTTAGTTATTGGTTTTCAGATAAGATAGTTTTGGCAATGTATAGAGCCAAAGAGGTGAGCTATGCAGAGTCACCCAAACTTTATCAGACAGTTACAAAGCTTACCCAACAAACAAACATGCCTATGCCTAAGGTGTATATTATTCCGGAACAGACACCAAATGCCTTTGCCACAGGTCGTAACCCGCAACATGCGGCTGTAGCTGTAACCGAGGGGATTCTTCATCTGTTAAGCAATGATGAATTAGAAGGGGTTTTGGCTCATGAGCTGGCACATGTAAAAAATAGGGATATTCTTATTAGTTCCATTGTTGCTGTGATTGCTGGTGCAATCTCTATGTTGGCGAGTATGGCTCGATGGGCAACCATCTTTGGTGGGGGCCGTAGTGATGAAAGAGAGGGCAGCAGTCCAATAGTCTTTATTGCTATGAGCATTGTTGCCCCTATTGCCGCAATGCTGATTCAAATGGCTATCTCCAGGGCAAGAGAGTATGAGGCAGATGCTGCTGGTGCTCAAATATGCGGTCATCCGCAATCCTTAGCCAATGCCCTGAAAAAACTTCAGATAGGTTCGCAAAGGGTACCAATGGATGCTACGCCTGCTACAGCACATATGTTTATTGTCAGTCCATTGACAGGTGGAGGACTACTTTCATTGTTTTCTACCCACCCACCCATGGAAAAAAGAGTAGCAAAATTAGAGGCTATGGCTCAAACAATGTTGGCCAGATAAAATAACAGTAATGGTTCACCGCAGAGACGCAGAGACGCAGAGGCACAGAGAATAGAAACTAATCAGATTACAGATTAAAAGGCAAGTTAATTTGCCGGTAGTTTACAAAGAAGTAATAGAATTAAAAACAGTAGAACGACTTTTGTCAATTCATGAGGCACAGATTTTAACCTATCTAAAATGGCCAATAAACTTTAAGTTTTTCTCTGTGTCTCTGCGCCTCTGCGGTTAGATGAACTGTTACAAATAACAGGAGAAATTAGATGAAGAATGCAGCAGTCCTTTGTTTTTTAATGATGTTTATTGGAATTAACATTAGTCAAGCTGAGGAGCAGTCTCTCATGGCTGTAAATAGTACAGATTCTGTGCCTGTTGCAGATATATCTGTGAGGGATGTTACCTTTAAGTTAATATCCACTACATTGAATGACCTTAGTGTAGCACAGCCAGAGGATACAGTGCTTATTCAGGGCATTATCGAAAATATTGGTACTGCAAATTATATAAGTGATTTTAATGTTCAGTTGCTGTGGGGAACAACAACAATTGCCTCTAAGAGTATCCCTGGACTTTCTGCAGGAGAAGCAACTATCATTGAGGCTGAAAAAACATTCTTGTGCGAACAGGCTCAGGGTGTTACAATTAAGGCTTCAAGTGATGATACTAATCAGGAAAATAATGAAAAAACAATCTCTGTAGATGAATTTAGCCTCCATGGCAATCTGTTGCCTGATCTATCCATATCAAACATCTCTCTTGCCGGACACTATGTCTATTTAACTGTTGAAAATAATGGACAGGGAATGGTAGCTTCCGGCAAGGTTGCTGTACATGTATTTATAGATGGCAAGATGCAGGGTGGGCTTGGCAGCTCATACTTTGATAGTCTGACATTCAGAAGACCAGGGGGAAGGAAAGGGATTAATACTGGATTTTCTATCTCTGGTACACATACCATCAGGGCAGTCATTGATCCAGAACCATTTAACATGATAAATGAGTCAGACGAAAAAAATAATGTAGCCACTGCAACAATAATCGCTCCCTTAAGTACTCGTGATCTGGTAATTACAAATATAGATTATAACCCTGAATATGGAATCGTGCCTGTAGTATCTAATCAAGGCTCTACCCAATATGCACCAGGCACAATGATCAAGGTTAATATCAGGGTCAATAAACAACAGGTATCAGTGTACACCCATACATTAGATACCAGCCTTGAGCCAAAGACAAACATAAGATTAATACCGCCTGTTCCGATAAAGATAAAAGAAACCAGCCGTGTTTTTGTTCATGTTGAACCCATCCCGGAAAACCTTGATGATGAAAACATCAATAATATTATGGAAAAGAAGATCCAGCTGTTGTAACCCAACTTTCGCATTTATGTTAAGTATAATTTGCACTCAAGGAGGATATTATGTCTCATCAGAAAATTATTTTTTTGCTCATCTCATTTTTTCTTCTCTTTTCCAATTGTCTTTATGCTGAAGATTCTGGGACGATTACCGGGGTTGTTGTGGATGGCGTTACAAAAAAGCCGTTGTCAAGGGTACAGATACGGATTGTAGGCAGTAAAGGTACTGCTTCTACTGATAAAGAAGGAAGCTTTTCCATGGGTATCCCTCAGGGGGAATGGCAGGTAGAGGCTAAGGGTGGAGGGTATAGCTCAGCCACAAAAAGTGTCAGGATTATCCCGGGAGAAACAAAGAGGGTTGATTTTGAGCTTTCACCATCCCTGACATTCTATGGTGAGGAGTTTGTGGTAGAGGCACCAAAGCCCTCTCCAAAAGAAGAGATAATTATCAGCAAGGAGACGATTGACGCTGGTCAGATTAAAAATAGCTCGGTCAATCTCTTTAATGATGTCTCTGAAACATTAAAAACCCTGCCCGGGGTAATCTCCACAGGTGATTTCTCAGGGGAATTATTCGTCCGCGGCGGATACCCTATGGAGACAATATA
>JBDRAP010000064.1:0-4644 GCA_043823615.1 bacterium | reverse complement strand
CGTTACCCATCGTACTATAAAAAAGGCTACTGAAGATATTGAGGTCTTTCATTTTAATACCGCTATCGCTGCCTGCATGGAATTGGTGAATGAGATTTATCAATATAATGAAAATGATCCGGCGGTTTTGCATGAGGCATTGAAGAGTTTGATTATCCTGCTTTCTCCATTTGCCCCTCATATCTGTGAGGAATTGTGGCAGGTTTTGGGGAATTCATCAAGTATACTTGATGAGCCATGGCCAACACATCTTCTCGAAGCACTTTATGAAGATAGTGTGATTATTGTTATTCAAATAAATGGGAAGGTAAGGGATAAAATCTCTGTGCCAACCGGAAGCACGGAGGATGTTATTAAGGCTGAGGCACTTAAGGCTGTACGGAATAGATTGATGGGGCAAGAAGTAAGAAAGGTGATTATTGTCCCGGGCAAGCTGGTTAATATTGTGGTATAAGATTAGGATGCAGAACTAATCCACAGATTACACAGATTTCACAGATTACAGATGAGATGGGGAAGAAAAATCTGAAAGGCAGACAACAGTAGAGACGCAATATCTTGCGTCTCTACTGTTGTCTCCATAATTTCATTATGCTTAGTTGTTGAATTTGTTTTGCAATTTCTTAATCTGTGTAATCTGCGTAATCTGTGGATCATTCTGATACATACGGAGGTTGATAATGGATATTTGTACAGTTGGTGGTTGTGTTGGGGCAACGATAGCCATGATTGCATCCATAATGCTGGAGGAGGCTGGGATAGTAGGCAGTGGATATATGAATATACCCGCGACAGTGATAATTGGTGCCGGAACATTCTTATCAACAATGGCTACCTTTGACCTAAAACATAACATGAATGTTGGCAACTGGTTTAAGATGGCAATTTTTAATAAAGCACATGATGAAGGGGAGCTGATTACAACTATATTAAACTTTGCCCAGAAGGCACGAAGGGAAGGATTGTTGGCTTTAGAGGGAGATATTGAAGGGATACACGACCGCTTTTTGAGAAAGGGTATCCAGTTAGTAGTTGATGGGGTTGACCCTGAACTAATCGAATCAGTGCTTGATATAGATACCGCAAATATGAGGGCAAGACACAAGTTTGGTGAGGAATGGTTTATGTGCGCAGGTGGTATGGCTCCAACCATGGGTATTCTTGGGGCTATCATGGGGTTAACCGGTGCTCTTAGCAAGATGGGCGGTGGCGACATGATGACAACCATTCACTCATTGGCTATCGCCTTTGTTGCCTCATTCTATGGTGTAGCTATAGCTAATCTGGTATTGATCCCGGTTGCTGGTAAACTAAAGTTTCTTGACCATGAAGAGGCATTTGTACGAGATTTGATTATGACTGGTGTTTTAGCCATTCAGGCTGGAGATAATCCAAGAATAGTTGAGGAAAAACTAAAGGCATTCTTCTCACCAACCACATATCCAGTGAAATCTCTGGAAGAGGCTGGGGGATAAGCAGAAACAAAACAAGGGGTAATATCTCTTTGTCTCTGCCTTGATTAACTTTTGTTGCAATGCCTAAGTGTTTTGGTTCTTCTGGGAACTTTGTGGGAATAGGTCAACCTGTGCAATTAGAAATCACCACTTGTTTACAGAGAAAGAGCTACAAAAGGTGTGAATTCTCATCGATACAACCTTTGACGGTCTCTTCCGCCAGAGGTGCTACCTCTCATTTGTAATTATTCCTGTTTCGTTGCAATATTTTTCCTAAGGTATTTACACCCTTTGTGGTTCTTTCTCTTTTCCTGGAGTAACTATTCAGATGTGTAAAAAAGGAGAAAAGGGGAAGATGGGGAAGTGGAGAAGGTTAATAAGAGTCAGAGTTCAGGAGTCAGAATATTCTTAATTCTGTATTCTGTATTCTGTATTCTGTATTCTCCCCTGTTCTCCCATTTCCCCATTTCCCCTTATCTTACACATTTAGATAACTGAATAGTTACTTTCTGGATATATATCCACACAAAAGCCAGTAGAGCCAAAATATGATGACATATCATAGGTTTGTTTGTTGTAAGCAATCCCCCCCTGTACCTGTCCTCTGTCGTGTTATCCCAAGAAAGTCATGGCAGTAGCAAAGAGCCAGGCTAAAATGAGGAAGATTAGAATCCATGAAGAATTGTGATAAACATCATCCAGACAGGATGGCAGGTATTCTGTAAGATTATTTTGGGTTTGACCAATGCGAATGCTTTTTGTTTTACCAGACAGGGTGACTATCCAATTTTCCTTGTTATCATCCAGACGAATCTCTTTTACATGCAGACTATTAGTAGAAAGGGAGACATATTTTGTCTGAACTATTCCACCATTTACAAGAAGCGTATCATTTGTAGTCGCAGTGCTTGTTCTTGTCCCTTGAAGCGAGATAATCTTGGTTATATCCCTATCAAACTTGAAATCCTTTAATGGAAATTTCCCTCGAATAATAGAGAAACCCTTTGTTTCAGGCAATAATCTCACCTGTATTCTCAACCTATCTTTTTTAGGAGAAAACTCAAGCAATTTTCCAGATGAACTCATCCAAAAGGTTTCAGGCATTCCTTTTTCAGGAGGCTCATTTACTCGGCTAACACTACATCCCTTTATCTTCAGCTTAACCAGATCCGCCGTGTTTAGCTTTATCCTTGAATCACATTCATCCTTGACAGGTGTGCTGCATCCCAGACCTATTTCTATGCTATTATTCTCCTTAATCTGGAATGAAACCATTGCCTTATTGCCTTGCCACAATTCAGATATGCCTATTTTATCTCCAACAACCTCAATATCAGGATGATTTTCTGTAGGCAATAGTTGGATTCCAATCCCCCAGCTTATCTCCTGCTTCCTTACATTACCTGCTGGTGTTATCTTTTTCCAGTAAAAGCTTTGTGGTTTTATAACAGTCTCATTGAAATCTGTGATGCTAATTGTTTCAACAGGAATATCCTTGAGTAGAATGCCTCCGCCAGAGGTGCTACCTCCGCCAGAGGTGCTACCTCCTCTTTGAGAAAAACTTACATCTTTAACTAAAAGTCTTAGTTCAACATCTGCTTCTTTTCTTGAAGACATAAGGGAAATAAGGATAAAACAGACAATAATGGTTGGAAGGATCCCAAAAAATGTTCGATATGGCGGAAGTTTATTGATAATGGACACAATAACAATACCTCTTGGTCAAGGATACAATCCTACTACAATCCTGAATAAAGTGTGATCGGAAACAAGGGATATATCCACAGATTACGCAGATTTCACAGATTAAAGAGACAGAAGGCAGGCATGGGGACATACCCCCTGCGACAAATGGCACCTGAACCATGTAGAGACGCAATATATTGCGTCTCTACTATGTGCCTTTTAGATTTTTTCTGATAATCTGCGTAATCTGCGTAATCTGCGGATAATCTTGATTGCACAGATCGAAAAGTTGCCTACACAGAAGAATTGGATTTAGATTGTCGAGCCCGGCGTTTATCCTGGATATGAAATACCAAAAGAAAAACACCACCAAAAATAGAAAAACTAAAAAGAATAAAAGCAGCAACTGCCATGGGTTCCATGTGATTAATCCTCCTCGTCTTTAGGGGTTAAAAAATAGGCACTGGTTACTAATGTCAAAGCACAGAATATTCCCACTATTAAATGGGGAAATCTAAAAGTGCCAGTGAACATACTACCGGCAACACCAATGGTAAATATGAATTTTGCCAAATCGAAAAGTAAATCAGCTAATTTTTCACGGCGTTTTCTATTGTACATATTTTGATATTCCTGTTATACCGTACATTAATTCTTGCTAAAGTATAATATGGCTTCAAACTAAAATTACATGGCAATTCACAAAAAACGATGCCCGTGAAAAACTTGACAGACACTACCAAGCTATCAGGAATTAATGTGACGGTGTAGTAGCCTTTATCTTCTCTTCCACAGCCTGAATATCCTTCTTGGTAGCAATACCCATTTCATCCATTATTTTAATTATTTCTTGTCTGATAATCTTTTGAATATCATTCTCTGCTTCCTGACCTTTTTTTACCAATGCTTCCACAATTCCATCAGCATCTTTTTTTGTTACATCCCCTCTTTGGACCAGTTCATTCACCACGCATTCAACCTTTTCTTTAGCCAGAGTAGCAATTCCAAGCCCGGAAAGAAAAACCTTTTTTGCTAATTCTAATTCAGAATGACTCATCTTGTACCTCCAAATTCAAATAAGTATTCAGCTATCAGTTAATAGCCAAGAAAAATCCCTGCATAAATTAAAGATTCACTCCTAACCACTCCCATGGAGAGAATATCAGACAACTTAACTCTCAAAATGCCTGCTTCTGACAAGCATTTTAAGCTGTGCAAACGGAAACATGTAATATATCCACAGATTATGCAAGAGGACACGATATATTAAAGGTAATTGCAACGAAAAGGGAAAGAATCACAAAGGGTGTAAACCTATAGGGAAAACAATTGCAACAAAACAGGAGTAATTGCAAATGAGAAGGTAACTATTCAGGTATAATGACGGAATACAGAATTCAGAATAGATGCAGGTTCCTTCATTCTGACTCCTGCATTCTGATCTGTCGTAGGGGCAAACCCCCTGTGGTTGCCCTTTGTGGTAGGTACAGACCTATGTATCTCT
>JBDRAP010000063.1:0-3274 GCA_043823615.1 bacterium | reverse complement strand
CAGATGTGGTATAAAAGTCATACAAAACAAAATGTTTCACATCACTGAACAGGTATCGCCTCTTCAGCAGGGGAAATATCTCTTTTCTGTGTCGTTCAACCAGCCATTCATCCATATCCTCATCCCAATAGGATCTCTTGTATTCCATGCCATATTTTTCAGTAAAGCCCTCTATCTGTCCGTGTCCAAACATGGGCAGTCCCGGAAGGGTTACCAGCAGGATACATATACCAAAATATCTATCATCCTTTCCAAATTGGCAGACAGCTGTGTCTTCATCAGGATTGTTCATGAAATTAACAAATCGTTTCAGTATTTGTGGATTAAATTCAAGAACATTTTTTAAGACATTCCGATATTTCTGATTTTCTTCAGCCTTGAGCATATGCATAAAGGAGCTATTATAAACCCGATGCATACCAAGTGTACGGACAAAATAACCCTCCATGAGCCAGAAAGCCTCAGCAATAAGCAGGGTATCAGGTACTTCTTTGGATATCCTGTCTACAACCTCTCTCCAGAATTCCTCAGGGAAAAACTCATCAAACTCATGTCTCGTCAGTCCATGCTCTGATCGTGAGGGAATATCCCCGCCGCTTCCTGGTTGTGGATACCAGAGTCGCTGGAAGTGCTTTTTTGCCAATGTCATAGCTGCATCAAAGCGAATAATAGAAAATTTTCTGGCAACATGAAGGATTAACTGGATAACTGCCTCTCGCACCTCTTCTTTTAAGAAATTCAATTGTGCGGTATCATTCCATGGCATATGGGTGCCATCGTTACCATGATAGATGTATTTTGTCTCTCCGGACAGGTGGTCAATCCTCTTAAAAACAACGGCTGCATCTGTTTTTGACCAGTAACCATCCTCAAGGAAGATACCAACCCTTCCATCCCACGAAAGGTCTCCTCCGGTAAATTGATACACATGAAATGGGCTGTAATCCACCTGAATAAAATAATCAGGGTGTTCAGTAACCCATCTTGAAAATATTCCCATATGATTTGGCACCATATCACCTGCCAGACGAATCCCTCTTTGCCATGCACGATATTTGAGATTCTCAAAGGCAGCTTCTCCGCCAAGATCCTCAGAAATGGTGTAGTCATAGATGGAATATGCAGAGGAAACAGCCTCTAAATTGCCACATATCTGCTTAATCCTCTGGGATGCCGGCGAGCGTTCCCAAATACCTATAAGCCAGAGGGATGTAAAACCCCATTGAGCCAACATGTCTAATTCTTCATCAGGAATATGGTCCAGATGTGTAATGGTTCGCTGATATTTTATGCTTAGCTGATGCAGCCAGACATAGGTATTTTTTGCTAAAAGGACAACATTTGGCATCCAATCCATGTCAGGGCTAAACCTTTCATGTTCTTCATAAACCCCTTGCTCTATCCCAAACTCAGGTACCAATAATGGTGGAGGGGTATCCTTGAACCCGGCGACAAAGAAAAGTTTTTCATCCTCCTTGATAATATCCTCAACCCGCAATATCAAGGAAATCAAGGATTCAGGGAGCAGACACCCCCAGTTATTGCGGATATATTCAAGTTGACCAAGTAAGGAGTAGGGAGCAGCTATAGCTGGTGCACGCAACATCTCTATTAAGGATTGGTCTGTTGGCCCAAAGGCAGGCTGCATTTGAAAGAAATCATTTATAGCTGACATAATTTTTTGATACACAGTTTTATCTTCCAGCTGAGTATCATCAAACAATTCAAGGAATGGGGCGAAAGCCGGATTTACATTGGCTAAGTATAGAAGGAGCATTTCCTCCATAATAATATGGGTATTGGAGATGCCGTTTCCCGTTATCCCGGCAATATACTCTTCAATTGACTGCTTGCCCTGATACACGGCAACTGGTGGAAATTGAGCCACAAACTCACTTAAAGTCATCTTGAGATTATCCTCTCTATGTTTCCCCCCCCCTCTCCGCGTCTCCGCGTCTCCGCGTGAGCCATCAATTACTCCTACGGTCTCCTCTCCAACCTCATTTACCAACCATTCCCATCCTTTTTCCCATGTTGTCTGATTCTTTTGTTCACGATACAGACCGCAAACAAGGTGAAGTATCTCATCAATTAGCCCCATGGCACTGATATCGCCGGGCATGACTTGGGTTTGCAAGGCAGACAGCCGGGCAGGGGCAAGGGGTAGCACTCCTGTCAGTGGGTAGCACCCCTGACACACTGTCCCTGCAATATCAGGCACATTTGCATTTTCTGGAAGGGTTTGCAGGTCTCTTTGGGCATTTATCTTTTCAGTAAACAACCTGACTGCCTTAAAATCAGCAAAGACAACATTGCCTGTCAAGCCAAAGAGGGCTTCATTAAATTGATATTTATCTCTGGACTGCTTAGAGATGTGGAATTCGAAATGCAGGGGAAGAGGCACAGGGCAAGAGTCTTCTAACCCTTGTGTGTTTGAATTCGACAACACAATAATATCAGATGTATCAAGAAAAACTTTATTTTGCATACTCCTGTTCTCCTTACTTACACAAGTTTGTCATAATTTAGAATTGCCAACTATTCTTGAGAATATTGTACTCTATTAAACCACTTAAGTCAAGAAAAAAGTAAATGCCCTCTGGGTATGGGTCAGTGATTCAGTGGTAGTCGCAGACTTTAGCTTGCGTAAAATAATGAAACCTAAAGGTTGCGGCTACCAATTTCAACCGATAACTGAGGGATTACCCGAAGAATCATTTTTTTTTCTTGACATATGTCCAATAAATATGATATAATTTATCTGGATTTTCTCTTCTCATATAAGTTAGTTAAGGCAATAGGACGCAGATTATCGTGAATTTTCAGGATGATTTTTATTGTCCCTTTCCTAATATTATCAAATGCCTTTTATTCAAGGACACCATCAAACAAGCAACAATAGCCCTGAAGGGTTGATATTATTAGAGGCATGACATGAATTATTGTGATGTGAATTCGTAACATTTTACCCGTCTGAAGTAAAGACTAACCGCAGAGACACGCAAGACGCAGAAAATTTACGCAAAGCCAGAGGTTAGATTATCCTGTCATCTGTCATCTCTGTGAACTCTGTGTCTCTGCGGTTCATATTCTTTTCTTGCACTTCACTTGAGTAAAATAGTTATGTAAATTCGTAACTATTCAGGTATAATGACGGAATACAGAATTCAGAATAGATGCAGGTTCCTTCATTCTGACTCCTGCATTCTGATCTGTCGTAGGGGCAAACCCCCTGTGGTTGCCCTTTGTGGTAGGTACAGACCTATGTATCTCT
>JBDRAP010000062.1:0-5442 GCA_043823615.1 bacterium | reverse complement strand
CCTGTAACTGAATTGGTTACAGGAATAGATCTGGTAAAGATGCAAATCAGGCTGGCTGCGGGTGAAAAGCTTAAACTTACTCAGAAAGATGTTGTTATCTCTGGACATGCCATTGAGTGTCGAATAAATGCTGCAGATCCTGATAATAACTTTGCCCCTTCTCCGGGTAAGATAGAAAGCCTTCATTTGCCTGGCGGACCCGGTGTGAGAATAGATACCCATATCTATGATAGTTACACCATTCCACCAAACTATGATTCCTTGATAGCCAAGCTCATTACCTATGGTAATGATCGAGGAGAGGCTATTGCTCGAATGAAGAGAGCCCTCTCTGAGTTTATTGTCAATGGAATAAGCACAACGGTGCCGTTTCATTTAAGAATATTAAACGATAAGTTGTTTAATAAGGGCGAGATACATACTCATTTCCTGAATTATATGGATAAAAAGGGTAAGTAGGTATTCAGCAGTCAGCTTTTGCAAGGCATTACAGCATAAAAGGAGGTAGCACCTCTGGCAGGGATAGCACATTCTCACGCGGAGACGCGGAGAACGCAGAGGGAGAAAGTCTCTGGCAACAGGAAGGCGTAAAGTCAAGAACACTTCATTTTGCCTTGATTTTATGGTCTTTTGCTTTCCGCTGACAGCTGAAAGCTTATAAAAAGGTAAGGAGGATAAATCGACATGGTGGATCAAGTGGGTATTGGAAGCGTAAAGGTAAGTGATGAGGTCATTGCCACTATAGCCAGTGTTGCTGCCACTCAAATCGAGGGTGTGGTAGGAATGAGTGAGGGCATTGTTGATGGACTGGCTAAAATTATTACTGGGGGACAGGCAACAAAAGGGATAAAGGTCTCGGTTGGAGAGGAAGAAGCAGCAATAGATATTTCTGTTATCGTTGAATATGGGCATTCTATCGCAGAGATAGGGAGAAAAATTCAGGAAGGTGTAAAAAATGCTGTGGAATCTATGACCGGCTTAAAAGTAGTCGAGGTAAATGTGTATATACAGGGTGTGCATCTGATAGATGAAAAACATGAGGAAAAACACGAAAAAGGAAGAAAACTTAAATAAGGGACAGGTTTGAAACCTGTTCCCTATATAAAAAAAGGGGGTATAGTTATGGCTTTTATTAATAAATTTGGGCTAGTGTTGAGCATTTTGCTGCTATTTACCATAGGAAGTATGGGTATTGGTATTGGGCTTGGACTGGTTGATACAAACCTTATTTTAACCTATGCTAACAACCCACATCATAAAATGATTATTATTCAGATTGGGGTCTTAATGTGGATAATTGGGTTATTGATTGTTTATACCAGTTGTATTCTTAGCCATGAGGAAAAAGGAATTGCCTTTCAAAATGCTAATGGCGAGGTAAAGATTACACGAAAGGCTGTTGAGGATTTTATTGTCAGGGTTTGCTCCCAGGAGCCAAATATCCGCAGGGTAAAACCAAGGGTAATAATAAAGAAAAAGTACATCAAGGCAGACCTTGTTGTGGCAATAACATCAGATGTTCCGGTTACTCATGCTATCTCTGAATTGCAGGTAAAGATAAAGGAATCTTTAGAAGCAGGTATTGGCATGGTAAGTGTAAAATCTGTTAGTGTCAGGGTAGATGAAGTATTCTATACTGGCGGCAGATTGCGAGGGGTAGAGTATACAAGTTAGGAAAAAGGAGGAAATACAACTGATGAATGATTTGAAAAAAAAGTTATTAACCTTTATCACTGGAAACCCGGGCACAGTAATAGGCAGCTTGCTTGGATTGGCAGTTGGCTTAATGGTTATTTCCTTTGGGTTGACAAAGGTCATTATCTTGTTGATAATTGTCCTTATCTTCTTTCTCCTGGGCAGGATGCGGGATATGCAAGGGTGATGAGATGGATAAAGGGCTATTAAGGATTATTGATGCTAATTTTAATCGAGCCAGAGAAGGGTTGCGAGTAGTTGAAGAATTGGCAAGATTTGAACTGAATAATAAGGAAATGAGCGGAAGATTAAAAGTGATACGGCATTCCATTGCTGGTTTGATAGACAAAGCATTTGACTCATCCTTACTTATCTCTGCCCGGGATAGCTCTGGCGATGTTGGACTGGCTATACATGTAGATACAGAGGATTGCAGAAAAGGAAGGTCAGGGATAATAAAGGCAAATATGAAACGCAGCCAAGAGGCCATCCGCGTATTAGAGGAGTTTACCAAGCTATATTCTTCTGAGACAAGCCAGAAAATAAAGGCATTGAGGTATCAGGTGTATGAATTAGAACAGGATGTGCTGCAAGCTTTTGGAAGGAATAAGAGCATTCAGGGGTTGTACCTTATCCTTGATTATGGACTCCTCGGGGAAAAGATTTGGGATAGGGATTATATTAGGGAAATAATTACCGCAGGTGTTGATGTTGTTCAGTTGCGGGTTAAGAATGTAGATACTGTGCCTGATAGTAAACTGGTCATGTTAGGTAACATGTTGCGTGAGATAACAGGATCAGCAGGTATTGGGCTAATTATAAACGATCGGGTAGACATTGCCTTAGCTGTTGGTGCTGATGGCGTACATCTTGGGCAGGATGATATGCCAATAGATGCCGCTCGCAGCCTTATGGGTAATAAGATAATTGGAATATCTACCCACAGCCTTGCTCAAGCACAACAGGCAGTAAAAAATGGTGCAGATTATATAGGGATTGGACCCGTCTACGGTACAACAACCAAGCATAATGCTGGTAAGCCACTCGGCTGCAAAATAATCCATGAAATCTGCAAAACAGTCAGCCTGCCTATAGTAGCCATTGGTGGAATAAACCAGAACAACCTTGACAAGGTACTAAAAACAGGCGTACAAGGGATAGCTGTTGCTGGTGCCATCTTAGCAACAGATGACCCTGCAGCAGCGACAAAAGGGCTGGCAGAGAAGCTGAGAGAAGAGGAAATGCAGAATACTGTCTCTGCCAGAGGCTTAGCATGTCCCACATCTTTTTACTGAACAAAAGTTCATACATCTTCTATAATTTTTCCATCCACCATTTGAATGGTTCTATGAGTATTATCTGCCATTCGTATATCATGAGTTACCATAATAATTGCCTTGCAATTATCTTGAGACAGCTCTTTAAATATTTGTATCACTTCATGTCCATGTTCAGTATCAAGATTAGCGGTTGGTTCATCAGCCAGAATAACCTTAGGATTATTAGCCAGGGCACGAGCTATGGATACCCGCTGTTTTTCCCCTCCTGAAAGCTCAGATGGTTTGCGATTATATTTATTCTTTAATCCTAAACGGTCTAATAATTGCATAGCTGGCTTCTTTTTTTCTTTTGTATTTATAATAATCTCTACATTTTCCATAGCTGATAGAAATGGGATTAGGTTAAATGACTGGAAGATAAAACCAATCTTCTCGCGCCGAATCTTAGAAAGAGCAACTTGCCTTTGGTGATTATAAATATTTAGTCCATCTATGAAGATTTGTCCTTCTGTTGGTTCAATAATACAACCCAAACAGCTCAAAAGTGTTGTTTTGCCTGATCCGCTTGGCCCCATTATAGCTACAAATTCCCCTGGTTGGACTGCAAGATTTATTTCACTAATGGCTATTACCTTTGCATGTCCAACACCATAAGTCTTTGTTAACCCTTTTGCACAAATAGCAGCATTCATTTTTATTCACCTTCCTAAAGCAGCCATTGGGTCAATCTTTAATGCCCGGGTTACGCCTAACAAACTGCTAACTATACAAACTATAATAATAGTCGTAAAAAGAGCTGCTACATCCTCGAAACAGATAGATAAAGGCATAGGGAATTCAGACTTCATTAAGAAAATTAAGATAAATCCTACAATGTTTCCGATTATTCCTATAAGAGCAGCCTGTTGGATAATCATGCCTACAATAGTGCTGTTAGGGATACCAATGACCTTTAAGATAGCAATCTCTTTTGTGTTTTCGACAGTTGAAGCAAAAAGAATCATAGCCACAATTACCCCTGCAGCTACAATTAGCATGGTACGAAACATACCCATCTGCTCTTTGGCACCTTTCATGACAGTATTCAGGATGAGTTCTATCTCTTTCCCTTGAGTCAGAGCACTGAGTTCTTCCCACCTGATAATCTTCCGGGCCATCTCATAAGGATCATATCCGGGGCTTAAAGTAACAAAGACAGCATTAATCATGTTGGAATTAGATGCTAAACCCTGTATTTCTTTTTCTGCCTCTGGCGAAATAAACGGCATAAATTTTTTAAATCCTTCTATTAAGACAAATTGTTTTTGCTTTCTGTCTTTTTTGTTTTTCTCAAAGTCTTTCTTCAAAAGGGTGTTTTGGGCATCCCTTAATGAGATAAAAACAAGGGGTATATCAGCCGTAAAACACATACCCTTAGTTATCCCTACAATCTCAAAAAGATCATCTCTAATAGGCACCTTTTGTCCTATTTTTAAACCCAGCAATTCGTCAACCACTATCTCCTTGCGATCCCTTACGATCTTTCTGCCTTCAATCAATTGTAATGGTCCACCACCTTTATCCAAATCATAACCAATAATTCCAAATCGTTTAACCTCATGCTTTACTCTGGTAGTAAATACCCTGTAAATAATAGGATTGGCTTCTCTGACTCCCTGGATAGAAGAGATTTTGTTCACTACATCTGCAGGCATCATAGATGAATCAACAAAAGGGCCCCTTTTATTCTTCTGACAGACCCAGATATTAGCTTCTGTTGCTTTAATATAACAGATAGCATCCCTCATCATCCCCTTGTATATGGCATCCATTGAAATTACCATCATAATGAGTAGTCCAATCCCTGTAGATGCCAAGAAAAACCTAATCTTGTGAAATTTAATCTCTTTAAAGACAATATTCATTTTTTTCTTATTACCTTTCCAATGCAATCATAGGATCAATCTTAAGAATTTGTTTGATAGCTAATAAACTACTTAAGGTACAGGTTAAGGTAATCCCCATGAAGAAGAGAATAATCTCATTAATCGAGACTACCAGGGGAAAGAAGAACATATCTTTGACCAATAGTAATAAAATAGTTCCAACTCCGGCAGCTCCCAGACCAATTAAAACTGCATGGGTAACTGTCATGCCAATAATGAATGTATATGGAATTCCAATTACCTTCCATGTAGCAATTTCTTTAGTCTTCTCAATAGTAGCGGAAAGACAACCAGCGATATTATTACTCCGGAGATTACTATCATCATCATGCGGAACATCTCCATCTGCTCCTTATACATTTTCAAAAAATTGTTAAAGATAAGAGTTATCTCTTCTTCTTGAGTAAAACAGTTGAGATCGAGTTGACTTGAGATTCTACTTGCTACCTCTTGTGATGAATATCCATCTTTTACCGTTAAATAAGCAGCATTAATAAAATTCGAACCCGAGGTTAGTGTATTTATATCCTCTAACTTAGATG
>JBDRAP010000061.1:0-2021 GCA_043823615.1 bacterium | reverse complement strand
TCCAGGCTTATAAGGGATGAGGTTAGCGAGGGAGCGAGGATTAGTTTGTGGATGACCCTTTCGTCGAGTCTTTGAGCTAGAGACAGTTTTAGTAGTCATAGTCAATTAATACTTCTTTTCTGATAAAAAGTCAAGTAGAGGGGGAAATGCTTGCCCTGAGTTTACCGAAGGGGTAGGGGATAATGGTTTTAATAATCGGTAACTGGGTCCGGGGGGGAGGTAGGGGGGTATATATTGATTTCGAATTATTATATATAGGTAGGCGCTTACAAAACAGATTTTTTGAGTGTAAGGACAACCACTTCCTCAGTCTCGATTTAGCTTTGATGTAATGGTTTTTGTAATAACGTACAGTTGTTACATTTATTACAAGCTAGGCATAAACCATTACATTTGTTACATTGATAGTTCCCATTTACCATATTCCTTTAGCAAATCCTCAGTAACAGAATAAACATCATTAGCTTCGATGTCATCTTTTGTTACGGAGTCTGACCAACCGGTAAGCCTACGACAATGTATAAGTGTGCCTAAACTTTCTGGTTTTTCTGTATCAATGGCCTTCATAATATGTTCTCGAAGATGCTCTTTATCTGACAATATAATCGTATTCAAATCACCTGAACTAATTTGCCATAACATTAGAATAACTCTCCTTCTTCGTCACCATAAGACCTGGCTATATTACAGAAATGTCCGTCATCATCGAATTTGAAATTAAAAATCATGTTTTGAGGATTTATCTTTGGTTGCTTTGGGGTCTTGACGTGTAATAGTTTTAATTTATTTTGCCCCATTGTAATATAAAGAACAGCCCGTTTTGCTGTAAAACCACCACCATAGGCTAAGTCTCTTTCAATTATTTTTTTCTGCCCTCCCTTAGTGAAGACTACGCTTGGTGGTGGTTTTTGTAAGCCGATGATAGCTACACCTTGCCTTAACTTGCGAAATATCCTGTCAATTTCAGCGCCAACCAAATAAACTTCAGAGTTTACATCAAGATAATCAATAACAGAAATGCGGTCTGGCTCGATAACATCGGCAAAGTTATCAAATCGCCAGCAAGGATTGAATGGAGGCGGTATTGGAATACCCAAAGAGATAAAACGCATTTTCATCTGTTCCTCTCCTGTCTCTGAATTGAAGAGGTCAATAGGAAACTGCCCCATATTCAGCTTAAGGAAGTTGTAAAGGTATTCGGTCTTGCCAGCTTGTTTACTACCTGCCACGATTATAATGCTTCTCGGATAGATAGTAACAAATTCATGTTCTCCAAAAGGGAATAACAACGGCACGATTTTGGTGGGGTCTGCGTTTTCTAAATCCATTATTGGGGCATTGTGGTCTATTTTCCTGTATTTACTATTACCTAGATTGACGACTACTGAGGGTGTTTGATGTTCAAAGCGGTACAAGATAACTCTAAGATGGTTTTTACCTTGAGGGGAAATAATCCCAAGTTCAGCCCATATTTCCCGCACATCAAAAGGTGTGCTATCAATAAGGTCAAGCCACTCTTTCACAATAGAGGGGGTAAGCTCCTTAGGCATGCGCCGACCTCCTTAATTCGTCTCTAAAAAAATTAAGGGAGTCGTTAAATGCCCTGGCTGACACATCATCATTAGCTGTCTGCCATGCAATTATGGTTGCTTCCGGTGGTGACTTAAAGAAGAAAGTGGCTTGATGTAGAGTAAGCCATTCAGTGCGGACATAAACACTGCCTTTTGCTCTTAAATATGCAGCAAAAAGAAAATCTGTAGTGGAGAATAATTGGTTGGATTTAATAGGAGTCATTCATCATCCTCATTTATCATTTATCATCTCATTGCTACGTTACACCATTTTCTACTAAATGTCAATAATAACCTTGTTTCTTCGTCTCTCTCTCTGCCAGCTTCTCTCTCAAATACTTCACCTCCCTGGATAGCTGTTGAAGCATGTCGCTCTCCTGCTGGCTCATCTCAGAGTGCCGGTGTACTACCGCTTGTGGCTTGGGTGTTTCTTGCTCCTGCGGGTGCTGA
>JBDRAP010000060.1:0-3065 GCA_043823615.1 bacterium | reverse complement strand
TAACGGATCACCTTTATTTACGGGTAACGCTGGAAGCGGTGAGAGTGAGATACGCAAGTGGATTATTGAAAACGATATGCTTGAGGCGGTAGTGGCCTTGCCCGACCAGTTGTTCTACAACACGGGGATACTGACCTATTTTTGGGTTGTAACAAACCGAAAAGAGTCGAAAAGAAAAGGCAAAGTTCAGCTCGTTAATGCTGCGAGCTTTTTCAAGAAAATGAGTCGATCCCTTGGGAATAAACGTAATGAAATCTCAGAACAAGATATTGAAGAGATCACCAGAAGATACGGCAATTTCCGAGAAGGGAAATACTGTAAGATATTCAATGATTCTGATTTTGGATATACCAGGGTTGTCGTTGAAAGACCACTCATTGAAGATGGTAAGATAGTAACCGATAAAAAGGGTAATCCCAAACCTGATCCCAACCTTAGAGATTACGAGAACATCCCTCTTAAGAAAGGACAGAAGGAATCTACTACCGATGACATACAGAAATATATGGAAAAAGAGGTTTTGCCCCATGTCCCTGATGCGTGGGTAGATGAGAAAAAGACTAAGGTAGGATACGAAATAAACATCACCAAGTATTTCTATGAATATAAACCGCTGAGACCACTCCCAGAGATAAGGGCGGATATCCTGGCATTAGAGAAAGAGACGGATGGGTTGCTGGTAGAGGTGATAGGATGAAGCCCTATTTGAAATATAAAAATTCAGGGGTTGAATGGATTGGGGCGGTACCAGCGCATTGGGAATCCTTACAGATAAGACGCTTGACTCCAGTAAAGCGTGGCGCTTCTCCTCGCCCGATAGATGACCAAAAATATTTTGATGAGAACGGTGAGTTTTGTTGGGTAAGGATAGCAGATGTTTCAGCAAGTGAAAGATATTTAGAAAAAACGACCCAGACTTTATCGGAATTAGGTGCCTCTTTGAGTGTTAAAAGATATCCTGGTGATTTTTTTCTTAGTATCGCTGGTACAGTAGGTAAACCAATAATAACAAAAATAAAGTGTTGTATTCATGACGGATTTGTTTGGTTTCCCAATCTTAAAATTAACCCGGAGTACCTGTATTATATTTTTTCAACAGGATTGCCCTATCAAGGCTTGGGCAAATGGGGGACCCAATTAAATTTGAACACAGATACCGTTGCTGAAATAAACATCCCTATTCCTTTAAATGGTGAAATAGATATAATACTAAAATACCTTGACCACAAGACAACAAAGATAGATTCCCTTATTGAAAAGAAAAAATGGTTAATTGAACTTCTCAAAGAAGAACGCACCGCTGTTATCAATCAGGCTGTCTCCAAAGGACTTGATCCTAATGTGCCCATGAAGGATTCAGGGATTGAATGGCTGGGGGAGATACCTGAGCATTGGGAAGTGAAGAAATTAAAACATATTACATCGAAAATAACAGATGGTGAACATATATCCCCAAATTTCCAGTCAGAGGGGATGCCTTTTTTATCAGCAAAAGATGTCCGGGAGAGAACCCTTAATTTTGATGGTAAAAAATTTATCAGCATTGATGATGGTCTCAAGTTTCGTAAAAGGTGTGATCCTGTAAGAGGAGATGTTTTATTAGTAAGCCGGGGGGCAACCATAGGCAGAATAGGGCTCGTAGAAACAGATGATACTTTTTGTTTGTTAGGTAGCGTTATTTTATTAAAGCCTTTAGAAAGAGGATCACCATTGTTGCTATATTATGTTTTGAATAATTCCAGGATTCAGGAACAGCTTTTACTTACCTCACAATCAAGTGCCCAGCAAGCTATTTATTTGGTGGGTGTCTCTGAGCTCCTAATCACAATCCCTCCTGCCAATGAACAGCCTCTCATTATTAAACACATAGAAAAAGAAACCAGCCGCATAGACTCCATAATATCAAAGTCAGAAAAAGAGATAGAGCTCCTACAGGAATACCGAACAGCCCTTATCAGTGAAGTTGTAACCGGCAAGATTGATGTCAGAGAGGAAAAGATATAATGCCTGGCATTCATACCGAACAGATCTTTGAGGACGCCATTGAGAAGGAGCTATTGACCAATGGCGGTTATGTAAAGGGCTTTCCTGAAGACTTTGATCGTGAACTTGCCATTGATAAAAAGACCCTCATCTCATTTCTTAAGACATCCCAGCCAAAGGAATGGCAGAAGCTGGAAAACATCCATGGCCCCAGCATTGAATCAAATGTCATTAACAGAATTATTAAAGTGATCAATAACCAGGGATGCCTTGAGGTGATTAGAAAGGGGTTCACCGATTATGGCGTCAATTTCAAAATGGCATTCTTTAAGCCTGAGACCGGCCTCAATCCTGATACCCAGCGATTATATGATTCCAACATTCTTACCGTCACCAGACAGGTCAAATATACCACCAAGAATGAGAACTCTGTTGATATGGTGCTTGGACTCAACGGCATTCCTGTTGCCACTGTTGAGCTTAAGAATCCGATGACTGGTCAGACAGTGGAGAACGCGAAAAAACAGTATAAGTTTGACCGCGATCCAAAAGATTTACTTTTTCAATTTAACAAAAGAGCTCTTGTCCATTTTACAGTAGATACAGACGAGGCCTGGATGACCACCAGGCTGGCAGGTTACAAAACAGCATACCTACCCTTCAACTTAGGATTTAATACCGGTAAGGGCAATCCTCCTAATCCTGATGGTTATAGAACAGATTATTTGTGGAAATATGTATGGGCTAAAGATAGCTGGATGGACATTATAGGCCGTTTTCTTCATCTCCAGAAAGAGGAGGTGGGGGTGAAGGGCAAAAAGACCATTAAGGAGAAAATGATCTTCCCAAGGTTCCATCAGCTTGATGTTGTGCGCAGGATATCGGCAGACGCTAAAAAGCAGGGGGCAGGAAAAAATTATCTGGTTCAGCATTCGGCAGGGTCAGGCAAATCAAACAGCATTGCTTGGCTTGCCTATCGTCTATCCAGCATTCACAATAATCTTGATGAGCGTATTTTTGATTCTGTGGTTGTCGTTACTGACCGTAAAGTATTGGATAACCAGCTTCAGGATACCATTTAT
>JBDRAP010000059.1:0-8974 GCA_043823615.1 bacterium | reverse complement strand
TTTGGAGTCAGTTAATGAAATTTCCCATGCCTCCTATGTATTTTACTGAATTCAGCTTTCGCAAGGCTCATAAATGCTGAAAATTGTGTTAAATTTTTCATAATTATAGAAATCACAAGGAGTTAGAAATGACAGATTTTCATCTGCCCATCCTTGCCGCCAACCTTATTGCCTCTACCATACTCTGAGGATTAGCCACACCCTTTCCGGCAATATCAAAGGCAGTGCCATGATCGGGTGATGTCCTGATGATGGGTAGCCCCACAGTAACATTGACTGCTGAATCAAAGGCTAATAGTTTCAATGGTATAAGTCCCTGGTCATGGTACATGGCAACCACAAGATCATATTTGCCTTTCACTGCTTGCAAAAACACAGTGTCCGGAGGGTATGGTCCAAGGACATTAATTCCCTCTAAAGCAGCCATATCAATAGCTGGCTTAATTATCGTTATATCCTCTTTGCCAAATGCCCCATCCTCTCCAGCATGTGGATTAAGCCCGGCAACAGCAATAACCGGTGATTGTATTCCAAAATCGTATCGCAGGGACTTATCAGCCAGCCTAATGGTATTTAACACCATCTCGGTAGTAATCATCATGGGTACATCCCTTAAGGCAACATGAATGGTGGTAAGAATAACCTTTAGCTTGCTGGAATAAAACATCATGGCATATTTAGTCGTAGAGGTAAGTTCAGCCAACAACTGGGTATGTCCGGGGTAAGAAAAACCTGCCTTATGAATTGCTTCTTTACTGATTGGAGCGGTAACGATTTTTGAGATTTTACCGGATAATGCCAGACTAACGGCTGTCTTGATGTATTCTACGGCTGCCCTGCCTGCTTCAGGGCAAATCTTGCCTTGTGTGAGATAGTTGAGATTAATATTTTTCAGATCAAGGACATTCAGAATGCCTGGCTCAAATCTGGCAGAGGATGGATCATCAATTGAGAGAATATCCTGTCCATCAAGCCACGGGGCACAGAAATGCTTAAAAGCTGCTGCATCCCCAATAATGACTATATGATGCTCGCCTTGCAGCAATTTTATTGCCTTAATCACAACCTCAGGACCAATGCCACAAACATCACCAAGTGTTATGCCAATTATATCACTTTCACTGCCAGAGGTGCTGCCTCCGAGTTTTTGTCTCATTTTTCACCCATCCTGACCGACAATTCTATCTACCCCAACCCCTGCCAGCAAGGGACATCTACCACCTAATCCCAACCAGATGGAAACATCTTGTCAACAAAATATCCCAATTCTCCCAGCCTTTTCTTAACCTTGATGATATGTGCTGTCTTGATAAGAACACGATAATTCTCTGCCTTAAGAATATACTTTTTTAATATCTCATCTGTAGCTAAAATTGAGATTAATTCCTTATCCGGTGTTAAGTTGTATACTATTATATCCCCTTCAATGGTCAATGGATTGATCTTTTTCAGGATACCATTTAAGAAATCCTGCCAGATCTGTGGTGGCTTTGAAGAGATATAATTTTTGAAAAATATTATCTTTTGTTGAATATCCTTTTCACAAAAACATTCCTTGAGAAAGGAGTTGTAGTCCACACGATAGTGCACACTGCTTATCTTTACGCCAACCTTCTCTAATGCAAGCCTTTTGACCACATCCTCTCCTTCTATATGAATAAGCAGTCTTTCCTCGTCCAAAGTAAGATTTGCCTTTTGCTTCTCAATCTTTTCCATCTCATATTCTTCAGTTAAACCCAGTACATAAGCACCTAATTTGGTTAATCTTACATATTGCAAGCCATCGAAAACAGAAAGGTATTTATGCTCCCTTTCCTGCAAGGTTGGATTCTCCGGAAGATTATAGGCAATATCAACCAGACCAAAGGTAGAAAATAAAAACATAACAGATTTAATCAATGGTATGAGTACGGCATCCTTATAAATCATCCCTGATATCTCAGCCTTCCCATAACCACCATACTTGTAAGTTTTATTATAATATAAGTATCTGCTTGCCCCATCTCTGTCAACTATATCCAGATATATGTCCTTGTAGAAACAATGATTAATTATATTTTCCACCAGATACCAATGATAATCTGACATCTCTCTTAAGAGGTTAAAAAAGGACAGCCTCACTGTTTCTTCATTTTGTTTATTGTCGTAATAAGTGTAGGTAAGATCACCCTTTACATGAGACAATAAATTGCGTAATTGATATTTCTTTAGGTCATTATATTTGAAAAAATCATCAAATAATTGTTTTAAGCCATTAATCGGATCATCAATCCCTTCTGTTGATGCCGTTATCAGAAAATCAATAATCAATTGAGTTTTTATATATTCCAGATCTTTATCGTCATAAAATTCCTTAATATGACAATACTTTGCCATTGTTTTAACCGAGCTTTTCATGGGCTTGTCATGGTTCTTGGAAAGCTTTAAGTTTCCTTGTCTAATGTAAGTAACAAACAGATCTATCTGACTTATAATCAGGGCATTATCCTCATGGATAAAATCTGTCTTTTTAATCGTATCTAATGGAAGCAGCTCATAATCTTCCGGCAGTGGCAGGTATTTTTTAATTATCTTTCTAAGCCCATCCGAGAGATACAAACAACCATCTTCCCCGTAATGATATTCTATCTGAGCCTGAAATAATAGATAGTCATCGCAGAAACTTGTTCTCTTATACTCATTCTTCTCTATTATCTGTATACCAAACATATTTTCAAGCTTTTTGGTATTATGTTTCCCACCATCCCAGACAAGGATGTGCAGCACCTTTTTTACATCCTCTGAGAGAAAAGAGAGCAATCCTTGAAACAAATCCTTATCTGCAAAGGCTAATGCCATAGCACAAATAAGCTCAGCCTTTCTCTGAGGTATTGCATTTTTCTTAAAGATATGTTGCAGATAACGATGATGTATTTTTTTAAGGGTATCAAGATCATAGTTTTTATCGATTATTTCTACTATTTGGGCAAGTTCATTTTCAGTTATTCCTTTTGATAATGTTGCCTTTTTGAGATTGAGCATGTCTAAATTTGACATAATTTTTGCAGCAAGGGCAGATACCTCTTTCTTTTTATCATGCATAAGATATTTAAGCACCTCTTCTCCCCAGCTGAAATTATGCTTGGCAATAATATTGAGTACATATTCACGCACTATATGGTTGGAATGATATGCAGCCTTTTGTATCAAGTTTTGCACCCTTTCATCCTCAGGGGCAATCGAGAGGCAAGAAAGAATAATATTGACATGAAATTCCCATGGCTCTGGTTTGCACGCCTGAAGTAATACAGGTAATATCTCTTTGCCAAGCCTGATACAGGCTTCAATGGCTGCCTGACGGATCACACGGGCAAGGGGATGTTGCTCGACATATTCTAAATTACGCACAAGAGAGGCTATTAAGGCATCGATATCCGCAGAGTTTTCTTCTGAAATAATCTTAAATATCTCTTCAAATTTCCATAGGAGTATTAATCGCCAACGGACATTGCCTGAAGAATTCAAAATATGGTTAATTTGTGGAAATGTCAATCCTGTCAGGTTATCGCTTGCGGTTATCTTTTTAAACTCAGAAGCCACACAATCGACACATAATCTGCCTTTTTCGGTCAAACAGGTAGGTACCTCGCGTTTACCACACAAGTAGCAACGCGAATCATATCGTGTTCCAGTTGACCATTCAGTAATAGTCTCTATTTTTCTAAAGGTATCCTTTATTAACATTGGTTATCCTTGTAACAGAATACAGAATACAGGCTCTATCCCAACACAAACTCCACATCACTTTCATCAAGTGATTTTATGGAGGCACCATCGGTTGAGATCAGGTTCTCAAAAAGTTCACTCTTTAACCCCTGGAGTTGCAGCATCTTTTCCTCAATAGTATCCTTTGCTATCAGTTTATAACTAAATACTGTCTTATCCTGTCCAATACGATGTGCCCTGTCAATTGCCTGATTCTCTGCAGATTTATTCCACCACGGGTCAAAAATAAAGATATAATCAGCTGCAGTAAGGTTCAGCCCAATCCCACCGGTTTTTAATGTCATTAAAAATACCTTGTAGGTGTCATCATTCTGAAATCTTTCAACCATAGTCTTTCTATCCCGGGTAGCACCTGTCATGAGCAGGTAATCTATGCCCTGGCTCTCCATGTCCTGAGCCAAACAATCAAGCACATCAAGAAAGTTGGCAAAAACCAATACCTTGTGTCCATTGGCAATAACATCATTGATATTTTCCATGATAACCTCTCGTTTTGGGGAGATTATCTTGCCGTCTGTTTTTGACTCTGGTATAGAGGCTATTTGGCGAAGCTCACTTAATGCTTGCAGGATAAAAAATTGTGATTTGGCGATGCCGCTTTGGGCTATTTGAGACTTGACAGCATTATGATAAAATCGTCGCCTTTGTTCATAAAAAGCACTCTGTTCTGGTGACATCTCTACAAACAGGGTTTGTTCTACCTTGTCAGGCAAATCCTGCAGAACATCCTTTTTTACCCGCCTGAGAATAAAGGGATAAATCTTTTTCTTCAGCTCATGCATCACATCCTTATCCCCATCTTTCTGTATGGGTAAGGCATAATATTTATTAAAATCATCTATGCTGCCAAACATGGACGGATTGAGAAATCGAAAGAGAGCATATAGTTCACCAAGGTTATTTTCAATAGGTGTTCCACTTAATGCTAAACGATGATTAGAGTTAAGAATCATGACAGACTTGGATACCTGAGAGTTGAGGTTTTTTATATTTTGTGATTCATCAAGGATGATATAGCAAAATTCCTGTTCCTTAAATTCTTCAATATCGTTTCTGAGTGTTGCATAGGTTGTCAGAATAATCTGGCTTGTCTTTGCCTCAGTTAGATTGCGGTTGTTGCCATGATGGATGTGATAGGATAGCTGTGGACTGAACTTCTCCAGTTCACTTGCCCAATTAAAGAGCAGTGTTTTGGGCATAATGATCAGAGAAGGCTTCTTTTCACCTTTTTCATCCGAATAGATAGAGGCAAGCAAGGCAATTGCCTGAATGGTCTTGCCAAGCCCCATGTCATCAGCCAGACATCCGCCAAGTGAATGCTGCTGAAGATATTTTATCCATTTATAGCCATGTTTTTGATACTCCCTGAGGTCTCCATTTAATTGTGGAAAATCTAATTGTGTCTCTTTCAGGGTATTGAATCCCATGAATATCTCTCGTGATCGCTTGAATGACTCCTGAGCAATCTTTTTATCGATTAATTCCTCGACAAAGGGCAGGTCAAAAAAGGAGATCCTTGCATTTTCCTTATGCTTCTTGAATATTCGTTGCAGCTTATTGAGGTAGTTTGCATTAATTATCGCATGGCTTCCGTCGCTTAATTCAATATAAGAACTCTTTTTGTATTGATTCAAGGCATCAAAAAGTGAGATATTTTCTCCTTCTATCTCTAAGCTTACATTTCCTTCCAGAAAATCAATGCCATGTGACATGGAGAGGCTTAAGGTTGGGGTGACTGCCTTTATCTGGTAAGATTTTAATTTTTCCGCACCAAGGATAGCAAATTGGGTAATAAGGTTTGGCAACTCTTTATAGACAAACTCTCTGGCTAAGGATTCCTCGATAATAAATAGATTATCCTCGAAAAAGAAGTCATTTTTATCTTTTAGTAACTTCCTATATTTTTTAAGCAGTTTATCAATTTCTATAAAGCAGTCATAAAGCTCTTTACTAATAAGGTCACTGACAATAATCTTTTTCTCCAGCTCATTTAACAGGACAATCCTGGATATATCATAATTATCAAAAAATTCTGCATCAAATCCAGGCAAAGATGTAGAAATTCGCAAATATAACGAGTTATTTACATCTACCTTTTCAAAGATAATAGTTGGTCTGGTTTGTTTGGGCTCACCTGTTATTGGCTTATAATCCTCATAGGAAACAGATATGTTTTCAAAATAGGAATAGACTAAGGAAAGATACTTTTCAAGGTTTATTGGAAGTAATGAGGTATTAAACACCGAAAGATTCTCAAAGTTTTCACCAAGTGGCTGCACCTGATAGATCTTGTCTTTAGCCAATACGAAGGCTTCATTTAAGAACGAAAAGCCTTCAATCGTATCTCCATGAATGGAGAGGACAATCCGACTATTTATCACCCCGTCTTTTTCATCAAGGCAAACAATAATCTTAGCCATAGTTGGTTCATTGTCAAGGGTGCTGCTCTCTGCAAATTTGACAGGTTTGTGCCCGGGTAAAACAAGGTTGTCGCAATGCTGTAACTGCCATATAAGGTATTCATGTTCAGCAAGATAGACCTTGTTTTCAGGGTTTTCCCAATCGATACGGAAGCTATTCTTATCCCTTATATTCTCAATGGCTTTCAATAATTCACGAATATGCCCGCTGTAATGCTCATAGCTTGCCTTGCTCTCTTTTCCATTTTTGTCAACAACCGTAATATAGGCACCCTTTTCGTCTCGATTCAGCTGAAAAAATATGGCAGAAGCAATCTCTGTTTTTTTGATAATAGATTTCTTTCTTTTTAAGCTTTCAAAAATATCAGGTTTGGAATTGGTAGACACCTGTGGCAACCTCCGTCTTAGATAGTCAATATTTAGGTGATGTTTTGCTACAGCTTAATAGATGCTTGTAGCTGCAGGGTGCCCAGGGGTGCTACCCCCTTGTCCCTGCTAATTTGAGTTATTCATGGACACTACCTGATTCTGGATTCTGCATACCTGAACAGTTTATTAGTTTAACATATTATATCATTGGTTGTCAATGGTTAATTTTTGCGTTTCAATACTTTTCTACCAATTTTCGGTAAAACAGGGGGACATCCTGAATATCTCCATATTATTTTTGTAACTGTTCAGGCATACAGACTTCTGACTTCTGACTTCTGACTTCTGACTCCTGTATTCTGTATTCTGTATTATTCTTTCTAAACATCTTCCACGCATTTGCCGATAATATTATGTAAGCTGTCAGCGTTTAATCATCAGAATTCAGAATATCTGCACAACATATTATTTAACAATGAGTTAAGAGAAATTAGGCAGTTAAGGATTTACAATTGTAACTTTTTACTCGACAAGATAAGCAAAGATATGGTATAATATATTTTACTTTAGTTTTCTCTTTTTAAGAAGAGAAAAACTGCCATATCATTTTCTTAATGGAGGAAAATAATGAGAAGCAGTGGATTTGTTTTCATAAGTGGTGCATTGTTATATATTGTTCTATCCTTCAGTCCTCTTTCACATTGCTTAAGCAAGGAAGCCGATGCTTCCAATTCATCAGCTATAGATTACAGCCTGCCTGATAATGAAGATTTATTAATCAGTGAAGTAGTTGCGAATTATCAATGGTCTCAAAGTTCATCTTCTTCTGAGGATGTTGCTCAGGATTCATCTGATGGAACGACTGTATTTGTACGGAAGCTCATCTTTGAAAGATACATTATTAAACAAGGTGATACCTTGTGGTCAATTGCCAGAGATAACAAGATAACAGTAAATACCATTATTGGCACAAATAAGATGAAGGATAAAAGGGTTATCGTTGGTAAAGAGATACGGATACCAAATCAGAATGGAATAATGTATGAGCTTAAAGAAATGGATAGCCTGCAACTAATATGCAAAAAGTATAAAACAGATGTAAAGGCAGTCATGGAGATAAATAACTTAAATGAAAATCCGTCTAATTTATCTCATGGTAAATCTATCTTCTTGCCGGGTGCAAAACCAATCATCAAGATAGAAGAAAAGAAAGCTGCTAATAAATCCCGGGTTATCTACAGAGAGTATAGCAAAAAGAGACAGATGTTTGTTCTGCCTGTGCCAGGTATTATTACATCATCATTTGGATATCGTGACAGAGAGTTTCATGCCGGGGTTGATTTGAGGGCAGGTGTGGGTCGTCAAATGGTAGCAAGTGCAGATGGACAAGTAATTTATAGCGGTTACATGGGAGGATATGGTAAATTAATAATTGTTCGGCATAGCAATGGTTTTACAACCCGATATGCCCATAATTCAGCCAATCTTGTTGGAGAGGGTACCTATGTTCGACAAAATCAGGTAATTGCCTTAGCCGGGGAAACTGGACATTCAACAGGTCCACATGTTCATTTTGAGATAAGAAAGAACGGTGTTCCTCAAAATCCTATGCATTATGTTTATTGATTTGTAGTAATAGTTCACCGCAGAGACGCAGAGAATGGAACTTACTTAAAACAACAGAAATTAGAACACAGAAAGCTAAAGAGGAAAAATCTGTAGTATGCCTCCTCTGTGCTCTGTAACCTGATTTATTCTCTGCGTCTTTGCGCCTCTGATGAGGAATAATCAAGGATGGCAGAGTAGAGCTTTTGCCTGAGATGTTACCCCTTACGCCAGATGGGAGACAATTGGAGACAGCAGAGACAGACCTTTGCCTAATGATGCTGCTTTATGTTGCGGTATGTTACGCAAGGATATAAGCCTGTGGCTATCACTATGTTATGATCTTTGCTAACTACTGATGGCTGACAGCTGAACGCTTACAAAGTGAGATTTTAATGACTACTTATCAGGAAGACTATACATTTGACTCTTTGCTTCGTGAATTGATTGAGAAAGAGGGGTCTGACCTGCATCTTCGGGCAGACGAGCCACCATTCTTCAGAGTAAACGGAAAGCTCAGGCGAGTAGATATTTTCCCTCCACTAACCAAGGAAAAGATAAAATCATTGCTTTATTCTATAATGAGTGAAGAAAGACGGCAAAGGTTTGAGCAACACCTTGAGCTTGATATGTCTTATACTATAGCTAATGTTGCTCGTTTCAGGATCAATATCTTCCAACAACAGGGCTGTATCGGCTCAGCTATCCGGTTGATTCCCTTTAAGATACAGACATACACGACCGTACGTGGAATCATAAGCCCATCCGCCGCCTCCGTCTATCTTCGCGTCTCTGGCCGTGGCATCTTCTCCGGG
>JBDRAP010000058.1:0-6130 GCA_043823615.1 bacterium | reverse complement strand
GAGAAAAAATGTCAAAAAAATTCTACATAACCACACCCCTATATTATGTCAATGATGTACCCCATATCGGGCATTCATATACTACCGTAGCGGCAGATGTTCTGGCACGATATAAGAGATTAGCTGGAGAGGATGTCTTTTTTCTTACCGGTACAGATGAGCATGGTCAGAAGATTGAACGGGCAGCCAAAGAAAGGAACGAAACACCCCAGCAATTAGCTGATAGAGTTGTAGAAAATTTCAGGGGATTATGGACAAGGCTTAATATCTCCAACGATGATTTTATCCGCACCACTGAGGAACGACACAAGAAGGCAGTAACTGCTTTTTTTCTCAAGCTCTATGAAAAGGGTGATATCTATCGCGGTAAATATGAGGGATGGTATTGTATCCCCTGTGAAACCTATTGCCCTGCGGGACAGGTTGAGGATCAGAAATGTCCATCATGCGGCAGACAGTTGGAATGGCTTGAGGAGGATGGATATTTTTTTCGCATGTCTGCCTATGCTCAGGAGTTGCTTGATTATCTGGATAAAAATCCTGAGTTTATCATGCCTGAAAACCGTCGTCAGGAAATAATCAATATCATCAAAAGTGGGCTAAAAGACCTAAGTATCAGCAGGGCTACCTTTGATTGGGGAATTCCTGTGCCTGTGTCTGATAAGAATGAGATTATTTATGTCTGGTTTGAGGCATTGATAAACTATATCACTGTGGCAGGATACATGGAAGATGAGGGGGGGAATTCACCCATTGCCTCTGCCAACAGTATGCAAAGAAGGTTCAAGGATCTCTGGCCCGCGGATGTTCATATCATTGGCAAGGATATTCTTAAGTTTCACACCATTATCTGGCCAACCATGCTCATTGCTGCCGGGCTCGAGCTGCCAAAAATGGTTGTTGCCCATGGATGGTGGACAGTTAATGGCAAGAAGATGTCAAAATCCTCAGGGAATGCCATTGACCCTGATGACATTATAACACAGGTTGGGGTAGATGGTTATCGATACTTTTTATTAAAAGCCGTGCCGTTTGGTCAGGATGGTGATTTCTCGCAAGAGGCATTAATCCGCAGGGTAAATAGCGATCTGGCAAACGATCTGGGCAATCTTGTCTCAAGAACCATTGCCATGGTTATCAAATATTTTGATGGGAAGATACCCTCAGCACAAGGAGAGGATAGTCACCAAATGAGATTTCTCCCTTCGGTCGAAATGACAGATGGGAAGATACCATCAGCACAAGGAGTCAACACCTCTGGCAAAACAGATAATCCCCTCAAAGAAATTGCCCTGCAAATTGTTCCCAATATAGATAAGGCAATGTGCCGTCTGGAGTTTCACAATGCCCTGTCAAATATCTGGGAGCTGATTGGAGAATGCAACCGATATATCGATAAAAAGGCACCATGGGTATTGTTTAAGGAAGGAAAGATTGATGAGCTTTCCTGTGTGCTTTATAACCTGCTTGAGTCTATCCGTTTTGTTGCTATACTTGTCAGCCCGTTTATTCCCGGGATAGCTGGAGAAATATGGACACATCTGGGGATAGCAAAACCGCTGAATGAACAGATGCTTTCTGACCCCGTAGGGGCAACCCCCTGTGGTTGCCCTCTGTCTGTGATAGAAAGATCGTTGAATGAGCAACGGCTTTCTGACCTTGAGTGGGGAGGATTAAAGCCAGGTGAAAATGTTGTCCAGCCTGCAAAACCAATCTATGCGAGAATACAAGAGTGAGGCAATCAAACTATGGATACCCCAGGAATCGACTTTATTACTATTAAAGGGTTCAAAAGTATAGCTTCAGTCGAGAAGCTGGTTCTACGGCATATCAACATAATCATTGGACCAAATGGTTCGGGCAAATCCAATTTCATTGGGGTATTCGCATTTCTGCATGCAATCAGGGAAGGACATCTGAACGAATATGTACGCATATCCGGCGGGGCAGAGCAGTTGTTGCATTTTGGTTCAAAGATGACAAAGGAAATCCAGATACTTGTCTCCTTCTGTAAAGAGGTGAACCAATATGATTTGACACTAAAGCCAACGGCAGATGACGGTCTGTATCCTGTAAGTGAATTTGCAAGATATTGGAAGAAGCCCTATGAGCAGCCCTTTGAGGAATGGCTGCAATCTCGTGAAAATGGCATGGAGGCTGGGATCAGCAATCCCAATGGCAGCAGAATAACAAGTTTGGTTTACAGGAGACTGGGAAGATGGAGACTGTATCATGTCCATGACACCAGTGCCAGTTCGCCCCTCAGAAAAACTGCCAAGCTGAACGACAATGCTTACTTGCGTCCTGATGGGGCAAACCTTCCCGCTTTTCTGTACCTGTTACAACAAAGGTATCCAGACTCATACAACTTGATTCGTCGCACAGTGCAGATAATTGCACCGTTTTTTGACGACTTTCGACTGGAACCTGACCTCTTAAACGAAGATGCTATCCGTTTGGCATGGAAACACAAAAATTCAGATCAGTATTTCGGTGCATCAAGTTTGTCAGATGGCACACTGCGATTTATTACACTGGCAACACTGTTTCTTCAACCTGAAAAATTTCTGCCCTCGATTATATTGATAGATGAACCGGAACTTGGTCTTCACCCTGCTGCAATCACGATGCTGTCATCTCTAATCAAACAGGCATCAGTGAAAACACAGGTGATTCTTTCGACACAATCTCCACTGTTACTTGATCATTTTCAACCCGAGGATGTGCTTATTGCCGATCGTGTACATGGTTCTACTCAGTTTACCCGACTTGACTCCACCAAACTAACCAATTGGCTTGAGGATTACAGTCTCGGTCAACTATGGGAGAAAAACGAACTGGGTGGTCGCCCCGGGAGGGAATAATCGTATGAATAGACTGCTCGTTCATGTTGAAGGTGAAACTGAGGAAATGTTTATAAATGACATGCTTGGTCCGCACCTTTGCAGATGCGGTTATTCAAATGTCAGTGCCCGTCTTGTGGGGAATTCGCGGCAGAGAAACCGTCGTGGCGGTATCAAGGCATGGAGTGCTGTTCGCAAAGACATTGTTAATCACCTTAGAGAAGATCCCTGCTGTCTGGCAACTACAATGGTTGATTATTATGCTCTCCCTCAGAGTGGTGGCAAGGCATGGCCTAGCAGGGAAGCGGCAAGCATGATGCCATTTACACAGAAAGCTATTACGATTGAGAACGCATTATTGGAAGATATTTGTCGCGAACTTGGCAATGGCTTTGATTCACATCGCTTCATTCCATTTGTGATTATGCATGAATTTGAAGGGCTGCTTTTCAGCGATTGTCAGGGCTTTGGTCGTGGAATTGGACTCCCGAGACTTGCAACGGAATTCCAATCAATTCGCGATCAATTTTCTTCACCAGAAGAGATCAACGACTCCTCCGAAACAGCTCCCTCGAAGCGTGTAGAAAAATTGATTCAAGGCTATGAAAAACCATTACTCGGAACCTTGGCCATTCTTGAAATCGGACTTGATGCCATCCGCAGAGAATGTCCTCATTTCAATAGATGGCTGACCCGTTTAGAGGACTGTCCAATAAACCGCTACAACTAACTTCTTAATGTCATATCTTTGAGATTACCTTGCTTGGGCGTACAAATTACTTGCTTTTTCTCTTTTTTCATGTTATCATTACATTTAATCATGTAACTATTCAGGCAGCAAGAATACAGGATGAGAACATTACTATTATTATGCGAGGATACAAGAAAATGGATAAACCAGTTGTAGCTATTGTAGGCAGGCCAAATGTAGGCAAGTCAACCCTGTTTAATCGTCTCTCATCTACCAGACAGGCGATTGTCCATCCTACACCAGGGGTAACCAGGGACAGAAATTATATTGAAGTCTCATGGTCAGGGATTGATTTTATGCTTGTTGATACTGGTGGGATTGAGGTTAATGCCAATGATCCCTTGCTTCAAAGGATACGGCATCAGGCAGAGGTGGCTATCAAAGAGGCAGATGTTATCGTCTTCCTTTGCGATGGCAAGGATGGGGTTACAGCTCAGGATATAGAGATTTCTCATATACTTCATAAAACAAATCAACCCATCATATTGACAATAAATAAGGTTGACAATATCCTGCGGGATGCAGAATTTACCTCTGAATTTTACAAATTAGGCGTGGGCAATCCCATAGCCATATCAAGCGTTCATGGATTAAACATCAATGACCTTCTTGACGAAATAATCAGCCATTTCCCTCAATATAAAGAAACCATAGAAAAAAAACCTCAGATTGCTGTGGCTGTTGTTGGCAAGCCCAATGTAGGCAAATCATCCCTGATAAATGCCATTCTTGGCGAGGAAAGACTGCTGGTGCATGATGTAGCCGGGACAACCCGGGATGCGATTGATACAAATATTACATGGAATAACCAGGAGATTGTTCTTATTGATACTGCCGGGATTAGAAAAAAGGCAAAGATAAAAGAGGATATAGAAAAGTCAAGCGTACTCAGGGCATTAAATGCAGTTGACCGTTCCACGGTTTCTGTGTTGATGATTGATTGCAATGAGGGATTAACTGAGCAGGATCAAAAGATCCTGTCCAAGATAGAATATCGTGGATGCGGGTGTATTATCGCCGTAAATAAATGGGACTTGCGGCCATTAGAAGAGGCAAGTGAAACATTGCGAGAGGGAGATGCAAGTCTTATTCAAAAACAGATCCCATATCTCGGATATGTCAAGGTAGTCTTTATCTCTGCCCTTAAAAAACAAGGGGTTAACAGACTCCTTAACCTTGTGGAAAAGACTGCTCAGGAGCATGGAAGATCGATATCTACAGGCAGACTTAATCGGGCAATTGAAAAGGCTTGTGAAGATATTCATCCACCGGCAATTAATGGGAAGCAATTAAAGATATTTTATGCTACTCAGGTAAAAACAAACCCACCAATATTTGCCTTGTTTGTCAACCAGTCAGCCCTTTTCACTGCTGCCTATTCCAAATATCTAATGAAAAAGCTCCGTGAAGAGTTTGGGTTTGAGTCTGTGCCAATTAAGTTTGCAGTTAAACAGAGAGGGAAGTAGTGGCAACCCTGTGTGGCTTTCCCTCTGAATTTTCAGAGAATACAATCGGGCAACCACAGGGGGATTGCCCCTACGAGGTGAAAAAACAATGTGGATTATCGCTGCAATATTTTGTCTGATTTCTTATTTAATAGGATCAATCCCTACAGGCTACTGGGTAGGATTGATGGTCAAAAGGATAGATATTAGAACCGTGGGAAGTAAAAACATAGGGGCAACCAATGTTTTCAGGATACTTGGACGAAAGTATGGGATATTGGTGCTGGTGATAGATATTCTTAAGGGAGTAATTCCAGTGATTGGAGCAAGGATATATTTCCCTCATGAATTTCAGATTATATGGATATTGATTGGCATGTCAGCCATCTGTGGACATACATGGACAATATTCTTAAGGTTTAAGGGTGGCAAAGGGGTAGCAACCAGTCTTGGTGTCTTTCTCGGACTTGCGCCCATACCTGTTTTGATTGTTATCCCTGTATTTGCAGCAATTGTTTATTTTACCCGCTTCGTTTCACTTGGTTCAATAGTCGCAAGCCTGCTTCTATCACCCCTTGTCTGGATATTTGCCCCAAAAAGCCTTCCCCTGTTAATATTTTGCATAGCCATGACAGTCTTGATCATTCTTCGACATATTCCTAATATCAAACGATTGATAAAGGGTGAGGAAAATAAGCTGTTTTAGTCAGACAACCATTCAGGTATCCAGAGTTCAGAATTCAGAATAAGAAAACATGCCTATAAATAATACTTGACGAGTTTTTAATAATGTGTTACTATTATAGTAATTAGTCAGGAGTCAGAATAAGAAAACCTGAAGGAATTCTCAGCAAATTATTAGATGCTAATTCCATCTCTACTGCTGAATTCTGATTACCTGAACGATTATCCTGAATAGTTACCTAATGTTACTACTTAATTAATTAGGACTTGTTAGCCAGTAGCAAGTGCAACAGAAGGAGAAGGAACCACAAAGGGTGTAAACACTTAGGGAAAATAATTGCGAGTAGTAACCAAGGTAACTGCAAATGAGAAGAGTTTGACAAGGGGTTGTATCTTAAGGAGTTACA
>JBDRAP010000057.1:0-24590 GCA_043823615.1 bacterium | reverse complement strand
AAGGGAGAAATCTCAAACCACTACACCATAACTTTTATTATCTTCACTCAGTTCTTGAGATCTCTCGTCGAGTACTCCTCGAGATGACAAGATCGAGTACTCCTCGAGGTTGTGTCGAGAAAAAACTTGAACATCGAGTGATACTATCTTTCTTTATCTGCTATGAGTTGTACAGCTTCCTTTTGGCTCTGTGCCGGAGATAAATATTTCCTTTTTTGTCCTGGGACAATAGGAAGAAGCCTTCATCCCGGTAAATGGGTCGATGACAATCTCAATAATATCATTTGGTCTCTGAAATGATGATGGCAGTATTCGATGACTAATCTTAAGCATAAAATCTCTCCATATTGGAGCTGCTATTTCACCTCCGCACATCTCTTTTCCCATAGAAATCTGTCCCTTATCGTGTCCAACCCAAACACACGCAAGGAGTTGAGGGATAAAGCCAATAAACCAGGCATCTGCACAATCATTTGATGTCCCTGTTTTTCCAGCTACTTCTCTTCCAAGACGATTATACAAGGCACCTCTGGCTGTTCCTCGCTCAACAACCCCTTTGAGCATATCGAGCATGATATAAGCTGTTTGAGGAGAGATTGCCTGCTTTTGTTTGGACAGATATACATTCAGAAGATTTTCTTCATAATCCTTAATATATCTGACAGCCATAGGCTTTGTCCCTACACCGTTATTAGCAAAGGGAATATATGCCCCGGCTATCTCTAATGGTGTTACCACCGAGACACCGAGACACAGGGTCAGGTCATTAGCAAGTTTGCTTTCTATGCCCATTCTTCTGGCATAATCAATCGCCTTTTTAGGACCCAATTTTTTGATTAGCTTTATTGATGCAACATTTATAGATTGCTCTAAGGCATATCTCAGGGTAATGGTTCCAAGAAATTTATCCTCATAATTCTTGGGTGTCCATTTTCCATACGAGACCTCTGAATCGTTAAGCAGTGTGGCAGTGGTAAAACCAGAATCAATAGCTGCAGTATAGATAAAGGGCTTAAAGGCTGAACCTGGCTGCCTGTGAGTATAAACTGCCCGATTCATCCGATTAAATCGTGTTATCCCACTGCCGCCAACCATTGCCTTTATATGTCCGGTTGTTGGATCAATGGCTATTAATGCCCCTTCTATCCTTGAGTCGCTGAGATTATTCTTGTTTAGTTCCATTAATGCATCTTCGAGCACCATCTCTGCCTGTCTTTGAAATCCAAGATCCAGCGTGGTGTATACCTTTAATCCTTTTTTATATATAGCATTATTCCCATATTCTCTGGATATAGTCTCCATGATATAATCTACAAAGTACGGGACATTGTTTGCGATTGTCCTGATATTGCTATGACCCCTTTTTAAGATTCGTTTAAGTTTTATCTCTACCCCTTCATGGGCATCAATGGCATCTTTTTGGGTAATACATTCTGCCTTTATCATCATAGCAAGCATCTCTTTTTGCTTTTTAGCTAATTTATTAGGGTGAATAAATGGTGAAAATTCTTCTGGTGTATTGAAAAGTCCGGCTAAAAGCGAACATTCTGTTAGTGTTAAGTCTTTCACAGCCTTTCGGAAATAACACCGTGAAGCTGCCTCAACACCATAATTTCCATGGCCAAGAAAGGTTCTGTTCATATATCGGGATAATATCTCCTCTTTAGTAAACATCTTTTCAGCCTGTATGGCAAGAATAGTTACCTCTAATCGATGTCGAAAGGTAAGAGACTCACGCGGAGATGCGAAGAACGCGGAGGATGAAGGATTGAAAAACAAGGGCTGTATCAGCTTTTCGGTAATGGTGTAGTGGTTTTCTATCGTCCTGTCCTTCTTTCCAAAATGGAGAAGGGGTAATGTATTGATAATCTTTTTGAGGTTTATCCCCTTGCGTTGATAGAAATCAGGGTCATTGGACAGAACAACTGCATCTGTCAAATACTTGGGCATGTCCTTGAAAGAAACCATTCTTTGCCTGATGACAGTAAAGGAAGCAATTAATTCATCTTTGTTTGAATAAACGCTTGCAGGCAGGTCGCAGTACTCCGGGATGTTAGCATCCTTCAAGGGGGATAATGAAGGCAAGTTCTTAAGAATATCTCGCATATAAAGCGTAGAGGCAATACTTAGTCCAGTTAGTCCAATGATAATAATAATCAACAGGAATTTAATTAATGATTTCATTTGTAGTAAGGTTCACCTGATATAAAATAGGAAGACTTAAGACTGTTCACCACAGAAAACATGGAGAAGTAGCAGGGTGTATGCTATACACCCTGCTACTTCTCATTATGGAAAATTTACCACAGAGGCACGGAGAAATTTCGACCTGTGCGGTTGTGGATAATTACATCAAAATCATTGATGCTTTGGGTAGGGGCAGGCTCATATTCTTGCGTATAATAACGCAACCTAAAAGGTTGCGACTACCTCATTCGTGGTCAACCCATTACTTTTATTGCTATATTCATGTAGCTTAATGCAACAACCACACAAAAGCGAATTTGTTTCTGTGTAGAGGCAGGCCCCTGTGCCTGCCCTGTCCCGTGTGCCTACCCTGATATGTGACAACCACGAGCACAGAGGGCAACCACGGGGGGTTGCCCCTACTGTGGTTTAATACAACAACCGCACAGTTCGAGAAGTTATGTGTCAAATCACCTTATTATCCCAATCTTACCCATTACCTTTTCTCCCCTAGGATTAGTGATAAGATAGATATAAATTCCACTTGCTACCCTTTCTCCTGCATCATTCCTACCATCCCATGTAGCCTTGCCATCACCATCTGTCTCTTCTATAACCTTGATCAGCTCTCCGGCAATATGAAATATTTCAATAGTAGCTTGGGAAGTAAGTCTATATTCTTGAGGGACTTTATCTCCACCAAAGATTATTTCTGTATTACCTGAAGTACTATTGGGCATAAATGGATTAGGATAGACAATAACCTTTTTTAGATGCTCTGCAATCATAGGTGATGTAGTATCTATAGTTACTGTACGAGTTGCATCTTTGCTTATAGTTGTTGTATCAATAGTCAAATAGCCCGTAATAGTGGCATTGATGACATTATCCCCTTGTCTGACCGTATAAGTCCCTGTGTAGCTGCCAGATACTATTTCTTTCATTACAATCCCCTGACTCATTGTACCTATATTAAATGTAGCCGTCCCACCTACACTACCAATTAAGGTTACAACCAATATATCCCCTACCATTAATAGTGCTGTTGCATTATGGGTTACTGATGTAATGTAAATTGGCAGAGGGAGTGGGGTATTATCTACCACTACTTGCGTGTTTGTGGCATAGCTAAGTCCCACCTCATCCATGGCTGTGGCTCGCACTGTGTATGTCCCGTCCAACATATTTGTTGTATTCCAGCTGATGTTAAACGGCTGCGTGCTATCTACGCCTATGGTGTATGTGCCTGCGGTTGAGGAATACTCAAACACTACCTGGATAATATCCTGCTCACTTGAGTTGTATGTTATTATCTCTACACCCTTGATCAGTGATGGTACATTTATGGTGCCTGTTGGTACGGTATTGTCTGTCTCGATTAATACGCCTGCTGAATCAAGAGTATTGCCTGCACCATCAATGCATCTGGCATACAGGGTATGGCTGCCCTCAGCCATGGTGTCTGAATTTATACTCATTGTCCATGGTGCGGATGTTCTACTCCCCATCAGGGTTGTTGTCCCATCTATATAGAAATTCACCCTTGCCACATTGATGGCATCTGCTGCGATTGCCTCTATGGACAGTGTCCCTGTAACATGGGCAAGGGATGCTGGTTTTACTATCATCACACTCTCCGGGGCAGTATTGTCAACGACTATATTCAGCATCTGGCTGTTTGTCCCGTTCCCTGCAGCATCTATTGCCCTGAAGTATACACCGTGTGCACCATCATTGGCTGCTGTGGTAGCCCATGTGCCGTGGAAATTACCACCACTGCTACTGGTGCACAATACACCGTCCACATAGAACTCAACCCTGTACACGGTGTTGGATGTATCCTCTGCCCAAGCAGTCAGGGTGATACTGCCACGGTATGTGTTCCCGCTAACAGGTGAGCTGACTGTTAATGTTGCACAGGCAGTAGTATCAAGCACAATGGTATCACTTGTGCCATATACATTCCCTGCATTATCCCTTACCTGATAGTATACGGTCTTTATCCCGTCATTTGCGCTCAATTCCCATTGCCTGACTACATTTGCCATCTCCCATGCCTGCCCGGTAAATGTAGGCTCATTGCTGTAGCGAACCTTGTCAATGCCGGTGGCATCATCACTGTATTCCAGACTTAGGGATACTACACGCGTATTTGTGTATATTGCACCAGCGTTTATGGTTATTGTCCCTCTTGGCAATGTGCCGTCATAGGTAATGGTTGTACTCAACGTTGATACATTCCCGGCTGTATCCTGCAAGCAATAATATACTGTACGCACCCCACCGCCAATTGTCATGGTATGTGTGGCTGCAGGTAGCATCCACCCTGTCCAGACACTGCCACCATCGCTGTAATTTACCTGTACTACCTGACTGGTAGTATCATGATAACTTAAGGTTAGTGTCACACTGCCATTATTTGTGTATGCGTTAGCCGATACATTGCCAATTGGTGCTGTATTGTCCACAATCACTATGCGTTCATCTGTGTACCCAATATTGCTCAGGCTGTCGCTGCGACTCAACTTGATGCTGTGTGCCCCGTCCGGCCAATTCCCTGTATCCCAGTCACCAAGCGTTGTCCATGTTCCGCTGTCTATCCTCATGCTAATTGTACCCATACTGTGAGTATCTGTCCAGACTGAAGACACTGCCACTGTGCCGCGAATAACTGATCCTATTTGTGGTGAGGTGATTGTCCCTGTTGGCGGGGTATTATCCACTACTACTTGCGTGCTTGTGGAATAGCTCAGCCCCACATGATCAATGGCTGTGGCAACCACAGAATAGATCCCATCAGTCATATTCGTCGTATTCCAGCTCATATCAAATGGTGCTGTGGTGTCCACGCCCATGGTATCCGTGCCGTTGCCTGAGCCATACTCAAATACTATCCTGTCAATGTCCAACTCGCTTGAGTTGTATGCTGCTGTGGCCACTCCCCTGATGGGTGAAGCAATGCTTACGCTACCAATTGGAGAGGTATTGTCTATGGTTACGCTGATGGTGTCTGAGCCAATCTCAACGCTGTTTTCATATGCATAGGCTTTGAGTGTGTATGTACCGTCACTAAACTCAACTGTTGTCCATGTCCCCATCCAGCCGTCTGCACCATTTGTATCCACACTCCTTGTACTAACTGCACCAGACAGACTCCATGTGGTGGTTGTGTCAGCACTTGCCACCTCAAACTCAACCATTGTGGTTATATCCGGCGAGGTTGCCTTGACCAATGTATTTCCAGTAATTACTGCATTTGGCAAAGGTGTCACGATGGTTGCCGGTGTGCTTGCATTCCCTACCACCACCAATCTTGCATCGCTTACGCCAATATTTCCGGCTGCATCCTGTGCCGTAATGGAGAATATGTGCGAGTCGTCACTTATTCCATTTGTATTCCATGTGTATGTCCCCTGCAGCGAGCTTTGAGACCACTGACTCACAGGTATCCATGCCCCGCCGTCTATCTGGATGCTCGGTGTGCCAACTACCTGCTGATCAATGGTAAATGTTACATTCACCGTGCTCTTGACCACTGATGAGGCATGAGGCAGGATTATACTAACAATCGGTGCAGCTGTATCTATGCTTATGGTATCGCTTGCAACACTTGATGTGTTGCCGCACATATCCCTGACTTGAGCACAGACTGTTTGTGTTCCCTCAGCTGCAAACATCCACATCCGCATCCCTGTAGCCTGCTCCCATGCCCCAAATGTTGTTCCGTCTGTTCCAAACCTTACATACTGGACACCAGAGGCATTGTCGATTGATTCCATGTTCAGCCTTACCTGCCTGCTTACGGCATAGATTGCATTCTCATTGATGGTAAGTGTAGCAATTGGCTGGATATTATCGTACATTATCCTGTCACTGGTTGTGCCTGAAATATTGCCGGCATTGTCCATGAACCTTACATGTACATACCTGTGTCCACTATCTGATGAGCTGCCAGCACCATTAATCAGGCTCCACGAAATCGTGCCTGCCCTGTATGCCTGCCAGCCTGACCATGCTGTCCCATTGTTTGAGAGACTCATGCTGCCAACGCCTGATACTGGATCATAGGCTGATATGGTCAGGGTTACGCTGCCATCGTTGGTATACAAATCATCCTCATTGACAAGGATATGACAGCCAGGCCCCTGTCTGTCAAGGGTTATCTCATCTGCATAGGTTGCCTGTAAGCCTGATGCATCATTTATCCTGAAATACACCCATTTCGTACCATCACTGCCCTCAAGTGTCCAGTTGCTGTATGTGCTTGGCGTGCCGCTGATTGTTGTCCATGTCACCCCATTGTTGCTGAAGCTGACGCTTTCAACATCACCTGCTTCCCCATACTGGAGGCTCAAGGTTACACTGGTTGTGGTGGCATACACTGCCCCACTGTTGATACTCACTGTGCCAATGGGTATGGTGGCATCATAGATTATACTGTCTATGGTGCTGCCAACATTGCCTGAAGTGTCCATCATCTCCATATCAACGCTTCGCACACCGTTTGCACCTGATGATAGCAGCCATTCCTGCACCGTGGATACGCCCTCCCATGGTGTCCATTCCCCTGCTCCGTTCCTGTACCTCAGTGCTGTAACATCACCTGAATAGGCAAGGTTTAAGGTTACAGCAAGGCTGGTTGTGTATGTTGCCTCACTGTTGATACTCAGCGTACCGGACGGCCTTGTTGTGTCAATGACAAAACTGCCTGACCCTGTGCCCACATTTCCGTTGTTATCTGCTCTATCTGTGCCAGTAGCTGAAACGCTTACCGTTCCATCCTGCCCACTTGTTATGGTATATGTCCCTGTGTACTGTCTGCTGAAGCCTTGCTGTAGTATCATACTCACATTAGTTACTGCTGTTGTCCCGTTTGGTATCACACCGACAATTGGTGTGCTGCTTAGTTCCTCTGACGCTGCAACGCATATCCTGACACTGCCACTTGCTGGATTTGGTGTGGCAGTGATACTCAATGTCGGTGCTGTGGTGTCGCATCGCAGGTGCATCTCACGGCTGTACCCAACATTGCCAACCGTGTCTGTCCCGCGTATCCTTACAGTATGCTCACCGTCTGACATGCTCACGCTGTATGTGCCCTGACCACTCGCTGCTGACCACACGCTTGCAGGTGTCCATGTGCCACCATCTATGGACACGCTTGGTGTGCCTGTTACTTGAGTGGTGGCATCCACACCGCTAAACCTGATGCTTACTGTCTCACTGCCAGAGGTGCCACTTCCCTTTACCAATGCCCATTCTGCTGGATAATCTACGCTAAATACCGGTTGAGTATTATCTACCCTTGTTGTTGTAGAGACGGCTGTCTTTAAGCCCACCAGATCAATGACTGTAGCTACTACTGTTACTGTGCCGTCATTAATCCCGGACGGATTCCAGTATATCTCGTAGGGGCTTGTTGTATCCGTACCTATGGTATATGTCCCATTGCTGAGGGATACCTCAAACACTACCTGCACTACATCAGGGAATACCCCTGTGGTTGTTATTGTGGCTATCCTATTGCCACCAACAATGCTTGCCACACTTATCCCCACACTCGGTGTAGGCACAACATACCTTTCCTGCGAATAACCACTCTCATTTCCTACATAATCATAAGCAGTAAGGGCTATGTAATAGGTTGTATTTGTAGCTAAGGTTAGGGTATAGGTAGAAACCGGTGGCTTGATATCAATAACAGTAGCATAATTCCCTGTTGAGCTTCCGTAATATATCCTGTATCCGGCTAAGTCATTATTAGCATTCCACTCAAGAAATATCTCTCCGCCAGCCTTTATGGTTATTGTACCCCATGTAGGGGTTACAGGTGGGGTGCTATCTAACACAAATAATGACATTGTTGCAGATGTACCTGATGAAAGTCCAACAGCAGTAATAGTTATTGTCCCATCTGCTGATTGTTGAGTAGTAGTAAACAGGGCAGTAAAGCTGCCAACTATATCCGTAGTAGCAATCCCAGAGGTGATAGTAGTACCAAAATCAATCCGTATATTCTCATTTGACCCAAAACCACTCCCTTTTATGGTAACAAGTATTCCTGCACGGCCAATGGTAGGGGTTATTGAAATAATCTTTGGCAATATGGTAATATCAAAGGTCTCTGCCCCTGAGGCTAAAAGCAATTGTTTCTCATCTGCATTTATTAACGGAGCCTGTTGTCCGGTAGTTTGATTTTGGGTGCCTGCCATGTATAATGCATAAACTAATTTGTATACCCCATGGTATGCGGCACTTATGGTCCCTGTCAGCTCTACTAAATTTTCTCCAATAGTAAATGTAGCCTTTTTATCCATTAAGGGTATCACATTCCACGATGGGTCAACCAACCAGCTACACAATACACTATCAATGGGATTATTTGAATCTATCTTTAGCCTTAAATTTAGTCTGTCGCCTGGATAATACTCTATCTTATCCAGTTTTGATTCTATTACCTTTGCCTGATACCCAATTATATCAAACTTAAACTCATCCTGAATATTTCCATTATTTAATTGCTCAACAGGGGGTCCCTGATACCCAATCCTACTACTTGATTGTTTAATAGCTGCTATAGGAATAAAGGTATATGAGAACCGATAGGTGCCTGATGTAAGTACTTCAGGCAGCTTAAATTCAACGGTAGTAGTACCATCTGTGAAATAACTTTTCTCAGTCCCTTCAATATCGGTTATGGTAAGGGTACCCTGAACCAATGACACCGCAGTCAGGGTAATGGTAGCACCTGCCTTGAATACCTGTTTGTCAGCATAAACATTGACCACATCCTTCATCTGATAAATATACGATGTATTAAGATAAATCGACCTGCCTGATGCCATATAGATTCCATAGAATAATTTTCTTCCATCAAGCGATACAGGAACACGAAAGATAAGCGTAGTAGTTGCTGCAGTTAATGTAAAGGTTGCTATACTTTCATAACCGTTAGATTGTATCTTAGCATACATATCGGGTAGGACCTGAGGATTGAGGTTTGAGACAGAGATAGTAAATGTAGCCATCTCTCCTGTGCTGTATAGCATCTTGTCTAAACCTGCATTAACTGCAATTTTTATGCCACTTACCTGAAATGGCATAATCCTTTCAAGTATTTCTTCCCCTTTTTCGGTTTTAAGGATAATATATGCACTATAATCTCTATCCTCAAGGTCATCGGGTATGCTAATACTAAAACTAACACTGCCAAAATCCTTTGGTTTTATCCATATGGGTTTTGTTTCATTAATAATATCTGCTATCTTTAGTTGTACCCATACATTCCCTTCACCACTGCCATTATTCCTCACCTTAAGGGTAATGGTGCCTTTTTTATCAATGGTAAATGATAAACCAACAGGTATTTCTTCAAATGCAAACTGGGGTATTAATTCAAATGTCTTAGATTCAGACAGAATAGATTTACCATTATGTAAAACCTCTGCAAGGATAGTATAGGTGCCTGCAGAACCGCTTGTAGTGCCGATAAAGGTAAGGGTCTTTGTCTGACCTATACTCAAGCTCAATGCCACCTTTTTATGATAAAAGCCTGTATCTAAGCTCAAGTCCCCCTTAAACTCATTTGACCCTAAGTTCAGTACCCTCACATTAATTGGTAATTGTTGTTCTGCAAGACCTATCACCCTTTCTGCTATATCAATCTCTATATCTACTACATCATTTTTTGCTACCTTGAAAGATGTAGAGCCCTGTCCAAAGAAGCAGTCGTATGCAAGAATATAACCGCTCTCTTCTAAGTCATATATAATCTCTCCAGTAGTCACAGTTCCTGCAGGAACATAAAATGAGTGTGCTATCACCGTTAGGTTGTCACCCGGACTGAGTTGTGGTGCTTTCATGCTGGATTTTAGCACTATTTCATTGCAATTAATTCTTATCTTAGGTATAGCCCGGCATAATGTGGGTGCTGATAATTTTGGACTAAGTGCTGTTGAGCTCTGGAGTTTTTGTAATCTGAACTCCAATTCAAGCTCTGAGTCTAATTTGCCTGTATTTATTAAACTAAATGGTATAACTACTACACCCTCCGGATAGAGTTGCCTTGGTTTTACCTCAACCGTTACCCGCTCACCAAATATTACCCTCTTATTTTCAACCTTTTCTATATCCCCTGAGAGTATTACACTAATCGTCCCACTTTTAGTAAATCTACATTTTCGTTGAATAAATGTTGCCTGATTGGGTAATAGCGTTATGGTTCCCAAATCTTCTGCAATATCTGCCCATGCAATTTTCGGTCTGATATTTACCTTAAGTTCGCTTACATTTTTTAGTTGTACTGATACATCAACCTCATCCCTTTTAACTATCTCCGGAACGGTAATAATTACTGAAACCCCTGGCGGCATTACCTTGATGTACTCTGTTGTTTTCTCACTATTTAAGAATCCTGCAAGTACAAATGAGCTATCTGATTTTATGGTCTTTGTAAATGTAATACTCCCATTTGGAGGCAGGATAAATGCCTCAGAAAGTATTATTGCCTCATCTTTCTTCAAAATAAGACTTAATTCAGATGTAGAGGTAGACAGACAATTATAGGCTGTCGCAGTTATAATTATTGGCTCCTGAGGTTTATATACAGGTTTATCTGTAGAGATTACCGGATATACATCCTTACTTATAACATAGAATGAATTTGAAGATGTATCTATAACCTGTGTAAGTTTTGATATTAAGTTTGCCTCAATATAGGATTTACCGGGTATCCCCACTTTTCCGATATTAGTGGTAAATGTAGCATATGGTGAGGTAACACTTATATTTTTACTTTCCTGATACAGTAATCTTCCCTTTGTCTGAAGTCTTCCAACACCGTGGTCAGTAGCAAGGTATATGTAGTCAGAATCAATTGCAATTGCACGAATAAAATTAGAAGGCAGCCCATCTTTAGCAGTGTACACCTGCCATGTATCATTTGCCTTATCATACCTGCATACCCCATCATAGGTTGCACACCATACAAAACCACCATTTGTTTTCACTACCCGAACATCATTCTTAAGCAAACCAGAATTAGCAGTAGTAAATCTTCTAACCGTATCCTTGTTTTTATCATACCTGTATAATCCTTGTTCTGTTCCAAACCATATGGCATCATCCTCAGTATCGATAGAATATATAACTATATTATTCAGATGAGGTATATTGGTCCATGTCTGGTTAATCCTGCTATATCTGCTAACACCCCTTGAGGTTCCAAGGTATATATATTCATCATCCTTGGCTATGGCGTTTATATGAGTATCAATTAATCCATCGTTAGTAGTAAGCCTCCTGAAAGTAGAATTTGCCTTATCAAACCTAAGTACCCCGCCATATCCTGCAAACCAAACATACCCTGCATCTATGATTGATGAATGGATCTCCAAGCCTCTTCCCCCATAAGGCAATAAATCTATGTCATATCTAAAGTTTTGGAAGCCACCGCCAATCCTTTCGTATCTGCTTATACCATCATAAGTTACCAGCCAAACATAATCGGCATCCGCAGCAATTGCCTTAACATGATTACTCGACAATCCATCAGCAGTAGTAAGGTTCTTAAAGGAATCATTTATCTTGTCATATTGCGATAAGCCCCCTCTGACAGTAGCAAATCGGATAATCTCATTATCTATATCTATTGCAGTTACCTCATTATCAGCAAGTCCGTTAATCATGGTATAGGTTTGCCATTGTGCTGCCGGTTTATATTTATTAATCCCATCATTTCCACCTGCCCATACCATATCATCATCAATCCCTATTGCCTTTGTCTGATTACCTGCTAAGCCATCCTGGGTAGTAAAGGTTTTCCACAGGTGATTTATTTTATCATATTGAGTTATACCCTTATTGCTTGCGAACCAGACAGAATTGGTTCCGCTTGCAATTGCGTTTACCTTATTTTCCGGTTGATTTACAGAGGTAACAAAGATATTAAACAGGTCATTTGATTTATCATACCGGGTTGTTAGTCCATCAGGTGAGCCAAACCAGATGTAGTTCCCATCTATCCCTATGGAATATACATGATTATGTGCTAATCCATTTTGTGTAGTATATCCTGTCCAGCTATTATCCCTTTTATCATATCTTCTTATCCCATCATGAGTAGCAAACCAAACAAGGTTATCGTCAATGGCAATATCATTGATAAAATTACCCGGTTGAGTATCTGCAATTCTATATGTTTTCCAATTAACTTGAGTTTTGTCATATCTTGCTGCACCATCCCATGAACCAACCCAGACTGTATCCGTACCAATGGCAATGGAGGTAACCTCATTATTTATCAATCCATCTGTTTTAGTAAATGTTTGCCATGTATTATTTATTTTATCATATCTGCTTAATCCATTATATCTTGTTCCAAGCCATATAAATCGGCTATCTGCTGCTATTGTTGTTACATCATTACCTGCAAGTCCGTCAATAGCAGTATATGTCTTAAATTTATCAGTAATCTTATCATATCTTTTAGCACCACCCGGTGTAGCAAACCAGATGAAATTCCCATCTGTTGCTATATCGCAAATATCATTTACCTCAGTATAACACTGCCATTCCTCTATACTACTAAATGCCTTTACAGTCAGCGTAGCATCCTGTATTTGTCCATCTAAATTGGTTATTTGCGTAGTAAGCAATACATCTTCATCCGGCAGGTATACCTTTTTGGCAGGCTCAATATTCATAGCCGCCTTTATACCGGTTATATATAATGGCTGATAGAAATTCTTCTTTTCACCCTTAGAGTTAGTTGTAAGTATGGCTAATGTATATCCACCATCTAATGCCTGATTTGGTATATCAAATCCAATTGGGCTATAAACCTCTCCTGCCCTTATCTCTATGGTATTGGTCTTCTCAAAGATGGTTATATTTCGCTCATCGATTATCCTGACAATATAATCATAAATTTCATCTACCCCACCGATATTCTTTAATGTAAAGCTCCCGATCCCAGTCGTAGCAAATGTCAGCTTATTAATCCTGTCAAATACAATCTGTGCCGGTGGTATAAAAAACTTAAATGATTTAGTGAAGGTACTTGTCCCAAGCATTAAGGTAGTCTCTGCTGAATGCAGCCCTGCTAAAGTAGTCTCAGGGATAGTAAAATTATATGTCATGCTGCCGGTTTCATTGGGTAACAGGGTAGTATTATCTGTTCCTGCAAAATTACAATCCGGAACCGATACAATTCTTAGTAAATCCTCCTTAAATTTGCCGGTATTGGTTATCGTAAGCTTCGCATTAAGACCTTCTCTAATTCGATAAGATGGCTTATCAAATTCAAGCTTAATAACATTAGAGCAAGGAATCTCTATCTCACCTGTAAGCGTAGTAAGTTCATTGATCAAGCTATATGTTAATTTATACACCTCTTCGAACTTAATTTGTGGGATAGCGATATTAAAATTAAGGGTAGTGTTGCCATATAAACTAAGCGTGCCAACTGTTTCAGTCCCAGCCCAAAGTAAATTATTAAGTGAATCCTTAAATGTGACTGCTAATGTTCCTTGTGGCAGACTTAACGCACCTACATTGGTAATCTTAAATGAAACTGGACTGGTATAATCAAAAGCAGAAGGTAGGATTGGGTCGATAATAATAATTGCTTTCGGGGTATTAAAGGTAGTAATAGCCTGTCCTATCTTTTCTCCCTTGCCATATGCCTGAGCATCGAATATACATACCCCGCCAGCCATGGCATAAGGCAATGTAAAGGTAGCTATTTTAGTTATTGAGCCTTGAGCAGGAATGCTTAATTCAAGGGTGTCTTTATATATCTGACCATCTCCTATGCTTGTAACTGTTAAGTTAATGGTAGAATTATAGGTTATATTTGTTTGATTTTGAATCTTTAAGGTATAATCTACAGTCTCTCCCCTGCTATAATCTTCTTTATCTGTTTTAAGACTCATTACAATAGATGCTTGTTGTGTAAAGAATGATCTATCAGCAGTCCCAATCCTCTGATTATTTTCATTATAAAAATGTGCTGTTAATTTATCTCTTGGTTGAGTAACATTATGTACTGTATAAACATAAGTAGTTTTATCCTTAGGCGGCACAACTAATGTTTTTTCTGGTTTTGTGGGATTAAAAAAGAATCCACCCCTTAAAGTAATAGTCCTTGTAGCATTAGTATGATTCCAGATAGTAAAATCAAAGTTTATATCACTTCCTCTTGGATATGTTTCAAGGTCAGATTGTATGGCAAATGTCAGATCATTAGTAATTTTCGGTGCATCTAATCTCTTATACACAGAAAATACAGCACCTCTTATCTCATCCTGGATAGGATTACCACTTCCATCCTGCAGGATATAATCAATGTGATGGATACCCAGATCAGCCGGTACAGCTTGTTGAAAATCTATGGTAGTGCTTTTTCCTTGAGATAGTGATGTGGTAAGCAGGTGATTATGGGTTTCACTCATGGTTTCATCAGGATTTAATACAGTAATTTTGAGTTTTTTGGCTGTATATTCAGAATTATTAACTATTAAAAGCGAAAGTTGTCCAACAGCACCCAAGTTTTTCTCAAATTTTATAATAGTTTCTGTTGGGCTTTTAACCCATGCAATCAGGTCTCTTGTCAGGTTTAACTCATCTTGTGCTATATGATTCATAACAAATCCCTGGTCAGAATAGAATGTAGTAGCAATAACCCTCCCTTTCCCCCATGGATATATCAATATAGTCGGCATAGAATTTTTAGTGCGTCTCAGAAGAATGCTGCTATCATCAGGCCATTGAGTAAAATAGCCATCTATATTAGAATCTACATATGTCGTATCCTGTCCAGCGAATATAGGATGCTGCATACTGATATAAGCACCGCCACGCCAGCAGGATTGGTCTTCCCGCCAGCCAAAGCCATCTAATTTACCACCAGGCAGAGCAGAGAATTCATAGCCATGTTGTTGTGTAAAGCATATTATTGTCCCACCATTATACACATATTCTGCAAGTCGTTGTTTGACTAATAACGAGCCCTCTAAACCAAACAAACCACCTGAAGGAATAATAAGTATTGGATGGTCTTTTAGGGTATCAGATGGAAGCGACAGATCATGAACAGCATAAGGTTCTTTTAATTTCTCAAGCAATGCTGCACTAAATCCATAATAGCCATTTTGTAGTATACTTATCGGTGCATAGCCAGAGGGATGTAACATGATTCCACCATAAGTAGACACATCAACAGTATCGTCAGGCCTGTCAACTATATCGCCACCTGCCTTACTTTTATCACCATTTGATGTCGGTGATGATGGCCCGCAACCATCCTTTGCAAGGGATGCAGTAACAAATCCACACAGGAATATTCCAATCAGGAATCCTATGAATAAGAATGATATATTGTTATTTTTCTTAAAAAATCTTTTCATGATTATATCCTTTTGTCGTAAGCGTTCAGCTAACCGCAGAGGCGCAGAGGCACAGAGAAAAACTTAAAGTTTATTGTTCATACGCTTGATTCCATCCCTTAAGACAGAAACATTGAAATTGACATTGCAACCTACCGGCAAATCAACTTGCTTTCTAATCTGCAATCTGATTGGTTTCCATTCTCTGTGCCTCTGCGTTTCTGCGTCTCTGCGGTGAACTATTACTTAAATTCCAAATGTATGTTTTATAGCTACCTTCAATATGTTCAGTTCGTTAAATATTCCGATTTTTCGATAAATTTCAGCTATGCGTACTGTAGTAATATTATCAGTCATGATTATAGAATCACCTATCAGACCTGTTTGTTGTCCTATTATTGAGTGCATATCTACAAAAATGCGACTTGGATGTTTCTTGCGAGCCAAATTACTGGTAATCATAGCAATAATCAATTGCTCCAATCCTGTCTGCAAATCATTTGCTTGCAGTACAATTGCCGGCCGTTTCTTTACAGTTATCAAATTAGAGTCTGGAAACCAAACCAGGATAATGTCGCCTTGTTTATAGTTCATCGTATGCCTCCATACCCGGCACATTCCAGTCACTCTCAAAGGTTGTCAACCGTACTCGCAAATCAGACGCTTCTTTACGAGTTAACCCTGTATCTTTTAACAGGATACCTTGCTGCTGTACTCGTAACTTTAGAAACTGGATAAAATCCACTACTTCACTCACCTTATTTTCCGGCAAGGCAAATAAATCGCTAACAATTTGTTGAGTATATTCCTGAACAATCATAGATAATCCTCCTTAAACAATTTCAATCTGTACAATTAGAATTTGTGTCATCACGCTTCATCATTAATGGTGTCTGCTTTTTTGCGTTTTATTGTTTTGCTTGCTACAATAATGTCACCCCTTCAGGGTTAGGATTTCTTGTTTTGGCTGTTTTTGCTATAATAATGCCACCCCTTCGGGGTTAGGATTGCCTGTCCCCCGCTGGCGGGAGTATGGATGCTCTTGGTTTCTTTCATCTTCTGCATAATCCTAAAAGGGACTGACATTATTGTAGCAATTGCCAAGTAATTACAATTAAACCCTGAAAGGGTGGCATTATTATAGCAGGTAACATTATTATAGCACATGGCATTATCCATTATGACAAACAAAAATAATTCATGTCTCTGTGATGATTTCTAATTGCACAGCTCGAAATTTTACATCTCTGCTACTACAATGCCTTTCAGATTTTTTCTTCCCCATTTCATCTGTAATCTGTGAAATCTGTGTAATCTGTGGATTATTTCTTGTTTCTAACCGCACAGCTTGAAAAAAGTTGACATTATTGCCTCTTTATGCTATAATAAAAATTAATCAAGGAGAAAAGCCATGGATACTAATATCACAAAAAACAAACCATCTCTTCTAACCCAGAACAAATACCTTAAAAATTCTGCAGTACGCCGCAAAATGACGCTGATTAGCGTTTACAATTCATGTCTTATTGAAGGCATCTCCTGTCCGGAACTAAAATCTGAAATTCTAAAACTTAAGGATAGAAAATAGTTACTTCTCAAATTCTCCTATTGACCTTACAAGAACTTTCCTGATAAGAGACTTTAGTGGCTCATAATTCTGCTTATACCCTTGCGTAACTGCATTAATGTAATTATCTCTGGTTCTTCTTTTAGAGAAATTAAAGTCCAGAACAGGGAAATCTGATTGTAATGCCATTAAGTCAGAAATGAGACGAGCTATCCTCCCGTTTCCCTCTCTAAAGGGATGAACAAGCAAAAATTCGCTATGAACAATAGCAATGGAATTTGCTACATCATCAATAGAGCTGGCTTTGCAAGGGGTATGGACCAGCAAGGTATCTTTCTCAAACTCAGCCATATTTTTTGCCACCAGATAGGCAGGTGGCCAAGTAAAACCTCCCTTACTCAAATTTACTTTCCTGTAATTTCCTGCCCATTCATATACCTCTCCAAGAAATTTATAGTGCATTTCTTTGATTAAATCCTCTGCAATAGGGTCGTCTTTTGAGATAACTCGGTAATAGTATTCCTGAGTCTCAAGAAGTGCCTGAGTTTCCAGATGATCCATCTTCCTCTTGCCGGTAATTCCCAATTTGTTTTTAAGAACCCTACCCCGTGAACCAGGCTGAAATTCCGCTTCAATCAGCCCTTCTGTAGAATATTTAGATACCATCTTCTTTTCTCCATATTTCCTCGTATAGCGTTTCATTAAAAGACTGTCATTTCGACCGAAGGGGGGAGAATTTTTTTATTTTCTTGATACTCGATGTTCAAGTTTTTTCTCGACACAAAAGATTTCGAGCTGTGCAATTAGAATTTGCGATTAAGCACCTCGTGTTTTTCGCGAGAATCAGATAGCCCCTACGGGGCGTAATGTCTATAGCTCATGGCGAAAATAGATTGAAAAGCTCCATAGGAGCGGCATGTTCTTATAATATATGCCGCCCCTATGGGAGGCCTCAAGATGTAGTGTTAGCTGACATCTGGCTATAGACATATCGTCCCTACGGGACTAAAAACAAACTGCAGATCAAAATTCATCCTGATAATCTGCGAAATCTGCGGATATATTCTCCATTTCTAATTACACCAATTTCCACCCTGATAAATCAGGGTGCTGATCTCAATTGAGAACAACCACTGTACTCCATAATGGGACATCCCTGCCAGAGAGGTAGCACCTCTGACAGGTGCTCTCTTCTTGTAAGTGTCCGATTTCTGCACAGGTTAAAAAACTTGAACATCGAGTTATATGCAATCCAATAAATAATTTGACATAAAATTTAATTTGTGCTATCCTGTTTTCATCCAATTTGAAACCAAATAAACATTTCCTATGTCAACTTGATTAATGGATTTGCTTGTAGGGGCAACACCCTGTGGTTGCCCTCTGTGCCTGTGGGTTGCCCTCTTGTGTAGTCGCACCTATGTGTCTCTACCCAATAACCCCTGTGGTTGCCATATCAGGGCAGGCACGGGGGCCTGCCCCTACAACAGAAACAAACATTCTGACTTCTGTATTCTGAATTCTTGCTACCTGAATAGTTACTTCTGTTGTAGAATAGGTTCAGATATGAAAATCTGAACACAACAAATAATGTCAAGCAAAGATCAATGTCTACATGCAGATTAATTTCCCCCCGATTTTTCTTTTTCTAACCTGTCATATTCTCTCCGTAATCGCTCAACCCAGTCTTGGCAATTATTCTTATTGTTTGGCCCAAGCAGGGAATACTTACCATCTTTAATATTCTTTAACGCTTCTCTCATAAGAGCATCATCATAATGTTTATCATCATACCTGTATCCTTTCTTTGTTAGGTCTTTTTCTGAAAATTGTCCCTCGGGGCCGAACCCTCTATTACCTCCACATTCATCTTCAAAAAAACCATGTTCGTGAACAGCTTCAGTGTTAAGATAATCGTCAATTGAATCACTTAATGCACGAGGAACCAGAGGACTAAATGAAAAAATACTGCCTACCAATCCAGGAATCTGAAGCCATCCGAGAAGTGAACGCTTGCCAAAGCGAAATAAGCCCAATAAATCAGTATAATTCACCGCATTATTCCCCACATAAGTATAATAATTAACCCCTCCAGCAATCCCTATCGGATCCGTCTGCAAAAACCTCCCCACCCCTGAGTCATAACTCCTTGCCCGATAATAATACAACCCACTTTCTTCATCCTGCTCCCTGCCGGTAAACATAAATGGATTAACGATGCTACCTGTCTTACTCCTTACCTTACCAAAAGCCTCATACATATAGGAGGCAACTGAAGCACCACTGACATTGGTTAGACTGACTATGCTTCCCAATCCATCAGCATGATAGAAACTATCAGCTCCATCCCTGTTCATGCTGATGGGGCTGTCTATTTCCATCCCAAAGGTATACCTTGCCCTGAGGCTTCCAGACTCGTTGTATTCACAAAGGATATCTAATCCATCATAGAGGTATGCAGATGTTCCTGAGCTATCGATCTTGGTTATTCTTTGCCCAAGAGGGCTATAAGCAAAAGCATTCATCCTTCCATCTGGAAAGATGATGCCATCTAATTTGTTCTCATAGTTGTATTGGTAAGTAGTAGTAGCGGCTCCATCCATCTTTTTAATCATATTGCCATTGTTGTCATACTGATATGCGATATTGGATGTTGGATGTGAGATATGAGTCAATCTGTCAGCAGTATCATAATTATAGGTTTGGGGTGTGGAGTTTGGGGTGTGGAGTTGAGTGATGCGGTTACCTGCAGGGTCATAGGTGAAGCTTTGTGAGGTAACATCCGGATAAAGTACCTTGGTTAATTGATATATCTTGTCATAGTCGTATTCATGCTTACCCTCTGATGCAGTCATGCTAAGCCTATTGCCAACCCTGTCATAGGTGTAGGCAAAACTTGCAAGGGTTTGGCTATTTGGCTTTTTGTGTATCAAAGAGAGCAGTTGACTGAGAGCATCATAATTGTAGGTGGTAATAACACCATTTGGATAAGTCATCTTTGTTTTTCTACCAAGCGAATCATACTCATAGGAGGTAACCTGATTTGATGGGGTGATTAAGCCAATGATTCTGTTGAGGTTATCATAATTATAGGTAGTTATCCCACCATTTGGGTCAGTCATAGTCTTGCGGTTACTTAAGTTATCATAGGTATACCTTATCTCTTTGTTATAAGTGGAATGGTGGATGCGAGTAAGTCTGTTTGCTCCATCATATTCCAACATAGCAGAGATATTGGGATTGGAGTAGCCGGTCATATTACCTGCTTCATCATAACCAAGCTTAACCTCACTGCTATCAGGATACGCAATCTTAATCAATCGGTTCAACTCATCCGATGTATAATTAGTCACTGCTCCATTAGCATCTATCCTTTTTATTAAATTACCAGCCTTGTCATACTCATATCCGGAGGCATTTCTTAAGGCATCACTCTTGCTTCGAAGGCGATTCATACTATTATAAGAATAGCTCTTAATATGACCATTAGCATCTGTTACTGATAAAAGATTATCCATTGGATCATAGCCATACCTTGTACTTCCTCCCAGAGCATCTACTACCTCTGTCAATCTGGACAATTTATCATAAACATAGCTTGTTTTATTTCCATTAGCATCAGCGATATTGGCTATATTACCGACAGAATCATATTCAAAATTAGTAGTATTACCCATAGAATCTGCTATTGCTGTAAGCCTCTTATTTGAATTATAGGTGTAATTGGTACGATTTCCTAAGGCATCCTTAACCTCCCTTAGATTGTCTAATTTATCATAAGTAAATTCAGTTGTGTTATTTAAGGCATCTATTGTCCTGACCAGTCTGTCTGCATTATCGTATTCAAGATTAGTCTCTTGATTTAGGGCATTAATAATTTTTATCAGATTTTCACTATCATACTTATACTGAGTGATATTACCAAGACCGTCTTTTATCTGAACAATCTGGTCAACAGCATTGTAGGTAAATTCCGTACTTACCCCTTTAGCATTGGTGGTCTTAGTCAATTTGCCGGCTGCATCATATTCAAGACTTGTGCGGCGACTTAGTTGGTCTACAATAGCTGATACATTGCCATAGGAATTATACTCAAAACAGGTTGTTCTATTATTAGGATTAATTATGCTCACAGGCTCACCATAGGAATTATAACCTATCTGGATTACCCCACCATCTGCTTGCTTGACCGTTATTAAATTTCCATTAACATCATAAGCAAACTCATTAGTAGCATGATTAGGATTAGTAATAGTTTTGACAAGGTTAAACCTTGGCTCGTATGTATAGTTCCATTCGTCTCCCTTAGGATCCACCATCTTAGTCATATTATTCTTATCATCATACACACATCTTTGACTTCCACCATCAGCAGCAACATATCTTGTAATATTTTTTCTTGCATCCCGATATTTCTCTCTTACCTTACCCTCCGGGTCAATAATCACCAGCTTCTTATCCCCATATTCATAATATCCAGGCGAATAGGAATGTATAGTTTTATTACCGAGTGCATCTGTGATAGCAGTAATTAATCCTCTGCCTACACCAGTAGCTTGATATGAGAATGATGTAGTATTATCTACCGGACCAGATAAATTTATTGCACGATTATTTCTATCATAGATTATTTTTAGCGATGCATTTCCTGGGTAGGTTATGCTTATAAGATTATGATCATCATCATAGCCAAGGTTAGTAATCCTATTTACTGGATCTGTTACCCCTATTAAATTATCCTTGCCGTCATAACTAAAAGCATATCTTCTATTTATTGAATCCTGAACTGTTTTTATCTTATCTTTTGAGGTATAGGTAAATGTGAGGCTGCGATCTGCTTGGTCGCTAACCTTAATAAGTCGATGACGGGCATCATAGTCTAAATAAATGGTATTGCCATATCTATCTGCTACCTTTGATAATTTATATACCTCTCTTTCTCCTGAATTTGAGAAAAGGCTTATCGTTATATGCTTTTTACCATCTTTATCAACCATGACTTTTTGAGTATTCTCAGGGAGAGGCATGGGGGCTCGTTCCATTAAGGTAGTAAAATAATATTTTGTGCCATCTTTAAGCTCTCTTACAAAGCCTCCTTCTACCCTCTTTACTACCTCTACATCGTGATGAATAGAAACAAATTTATCATCTTCTTTCTTAAATTCGCGCAAAAACCCTGTTGCCTCAACTATCGTTACCTTTTCAAGAGTACTTTTAATCTCAGGCTCAATAGTCTGGATTGGATCCTGTATGCCTTCGCCATCCTGATATACCCTTTCAATAGTTTTTCTTGTTTCTGATGGTCTATAGCTTAGGGTCAAATTCCAATTAAAATGCCAATTCCAGCCCAATGGACCGCTATATTGACTTTGGTTATTATAACTTCTGATAAAATCTAAATCCTGCCCCCTTGCAGGTATCTTAATATCTTCATATTGTAATTTTAATGCGCCATTACTTGTATCCACTAAATCAATATGGTCGTTTATAGGTTGAAGTTTTTGAGCAAAAGATGGAAAGGTAATAAATACAATAATACTGCTAATTACCAAACTTTTCAATAGCATCTTCTAACACCCCTTTTAAGATATATCCGCAGATTACGCAGATTACGCAGATTTCAGAGATTAAGGACAAGTCGTTTGTATTCTAAACTTTCTACTCCAAAATTGAGAAGGAGTCCTTTCCTTAAATCTGTTGCCTTTAGATAATTGATAAGTTGAGATTCCTCTTGTCCACTAATTTGATTTAATGCCTTTAGTTCAACAACTATTTCCTCAAAACATATAAAGTCAGCCCTATAATTTGCTTGCAGAACTCTTCCTTTATAATAAACAGGTAGTCCCACTTCTTTCTGAAAAGGTATTTTCTGTAAATCAAACTCAATGGCTAATGCCTCCTGATAGACAGCCTCCAGAAAGCCACAGCCCAAGGTTCGATGAACCTTCATGGCTGCCCCAATAATCTCATATGTCTTTGGATCTCTCTTTTCCATCTGCATAAAACACTTCCTTTAAAATAGTCCGCAGATTGCGCAGATTGCGCAGATTAAAAGAAATTGCAAAGGCATGTAGAGACGCAAAATTTTGCGTCTCTACTACAGTGTCTTTCAGATTTTTCTTCCCCATTTTTCTGATAATCTGCGTAATCTGCGTAATCTGCGGATATAATTTCTTGTCATTTCACTACCCCAATCTTACCCGTTTGTATCAATCCTGTATCATTTGTAATAACATAGATATAGATTCCACTTGCCACTCCTCCAGGATTCCATGAGTTATTATCTTCTATCGTCTTAACCAACTCACCTGCTATTGAATAGATACTAATCTTTGATTTAGGTGGCAGGTTAGAGAAAAATATGGTTGTTTGCCCTTGAGATACATTGCATGGATTTGGATATACGATTATATCTTCTGGTAACAAAAAGTCAAGGTTAGCCATAATCTCACCTTGTGCAAGGGTTATTTGTGATGTAATTTGCATGTTATAGGTTGGTATTGATACCTTCACCTTATAATCTCCTGATTGAAGATTATTGAATTCATAGCTGCCATTATACTGGGTAGTAGTTACCCCTATTGTCTTATTCATCTCTATCAATTCTACATTAGCATCTTTAATGGGTATAATCCCACATGCTTTCATTACCTTGCCCATAATTGGTCCTGCGATAAGATTAACTACCGTTATTGTCCCTGTTGTTGAATTTACTCCAAGTAGATTAAGCCTTGAATATTCTAAGGCTATATTTTCAAATAAAAGTAAACTTTGCCCCTCTTGCTTAGCCTTAAATATAATCTTGCATAAAATACCACTACCGCTAACCCCATAGATTTGCCCTGCCCTTGTCATACCAATAATTACCCTTCCATCATCTACCTTCTTTATAAAATGTGTTGGGTTGCCCTCTTGATTTAAGAAATTACCTTCAGTAACAGTAGCTGCTTCCAAAATATCAGGATTAAAGATTACATCAAATGCTGCTCCAAACAGGTCAGTTACCCCTTCTGCAATAATATTTACCTCGCATTCTCTATTTAATTTTACCTCTTTTGGTATTAGGTCAATCTTAAGTTTGACAGGAAGAATATTAATGTTAGACTTACTTGAATTTATACTAATTCTATCCAGCAGGGCATCCTTCAGACAAATATTATCGAATTGTAAACTGCTGCTTCCATAACCCTTTGTCTTAAATGTAATACTGCAAAGTGTCCCTGAGCCGTTAATGCCTGCTGCCTTCTCTAATCGTGAGATACCAATAATTATCTTACCATTTTTATTATCTATTGTTCTTAAGAATGCGGTTTGCAAGCCATCTTGATTTAAGAAATTGCCCTCTCTGATATTTACCCCTTCTAATAGTGCCGTATCAAATAGAATATCAAACGATGCACCGTATAACCCGATTATCTTATCTATCATTACACTTACAGTAACATTTTGAT
>JBDRAP010000056.1:0-14531 GCA_043823615.1 bacterium | reverse complement strand
CATGCCACAAGCAAGTGCAACACTATTTCTGTCAGATCATCAACTGATAATTTGGGATAGCGATCTATATCGTATCAATCTCCTTTACAGAGGGAAAGAACCACAAAGGGTGTAACTTCTTAAGATGCAACCTCTTGTCACTGGTTCTTCTCATTTGCAATTATCTTGTTATCGCTCGCAATTATTTTTCCTAAGTGTTTACACCCTTTGTGATTCTTCTCCTTCCTGTTGCACTTGCTACTGGCTAACAGAATGGATAAGACAAGGACAAGAAAGCAGCACCTCCTTGTCCCTGTTTTACCCATTCTTACCCCTGAATAGCTATCTCGATCTTACCCCCAACCCTTCTTCCAATAATTTGACTATTTCCTCATGAACAATACCTACCTCATTCTCTGTCAAGGTCTTATTTGGCAAGCGATAGGTAATGGAATAAGCAAGACTCTTATACCCCTCAGGAACCTGTTCCCCTTGGTATAGGTCAAACAATCGAATATCCTCAACCAATTCTCCACCTGTAGTTTGTATCACACCAACTATTTTAGAAGATGGTACCTCATCCTTAGCCAGGATAGCAATATCCCTTGTTACAGAGGGATACCTTGGTAATGGGGTAAACTTTCGATTAAGGTTGACAAATGCAATTACCTTTTGCCATTCTATTTCCATGGCATAGATATTTTGAGACAGTTTAAGGTTTTCTGTAATATTTGGATTAATTTGACCAATTAACCCAAGTTTTTCATTCCCAACCATTATCGCAGCACACACACCCGGATGAAACTTTTCGTCTACTATCTCTTCCAGAACATATTCATGAATACCAAGTTCTACAAACAATGCATGCAAAATACCCGATAGATTATAAAAACCTGATCCCTTTTGTTTTTCTCCATCCCACCTGACCTTATCACCCTCATCCCGTATCATTATTCCAAGGTGTTCCTGCTCTACAGGCAAATCTTTATCATCAGACCTAAAAAATACCCGGGCAATCTCAAATATCTTTACCTCACCAACCCCCCGATTTACATTCCATGCTACAACCTCAAGTAGATTAGGAATAAGAGAATGGGTCAACAGCCGCCCCTCTTCACTCAATGGATTAGAAACAACCATATGATTGACGGGCAAGGATGCCTGTCCTCCCCTTACATCCATCTTATCCAACATTTCAGGATTTAAGAATGAGTATGTTATTACCTCATTCAAGCCGCATCCACACAAGATATCCTTTGCCTTTTCACTGACAACCTGAGCCTTTTTCTTTGAGGCTACAGAGGTTAAAGACGGCAAAGAAACAGGCACTTTTTCGTATCCATGTATTCTGACTATCTCTTCCGCAATATCAATCTCTCTGGTAATATCCGAGCGAAAAGAGGGCACCTTTACCTCTAAGGTGTAGGTATGGAAAACAATGGGTTCTACCACAAACCCCAATCTTATTAAAATATCTCTCATCTCTTCTGTGGTAATCTCTGTCCCTAATATCCTGTTTACCCTTTCTACTCTTAATAAGATCTTGCTACATGGTATGATAGCTGGATAATAGTCAGCAATATTAGATATTTTTGCTTCAGAACACATAGAAAGGATTAGCCCTGCTGCCCTATCCTGAGCACGAATAAGCCCTTGTGGATCAACCCCTCTCTCAAAGCGATAGGATGATTCTGTCTGAATACCAAGCGATCGGGCAGTCTTTCGTACAGACGACGGCAAAAAATAGGCACACTCTATAAGAATTGTGGTTGTATTATCTGTTACCCCTGTTGCAATACCACCAATGATACCGGCTAAGGCAAGAGGACCATTTTGATCTGCAATAACCAGCATTTCCTGAGAAAGCTCATGCTCTTGTTCATCCAACGCCGATATTTTTTCACCCTCCAATGCCTGACGGATAATAATACCTTTTGCATTAATCAGATCATAATCAAAGGCATGCATGGGATGTCCAAGTTCAGCAAGACAAAAATTAGTTACATCAACGATGTTATTTATTGGTCGTATCCCAAACCCTTTCAGCTTTTCCTGCAGCCATAAAGGCGATGGCTCAACCCTTATACCCTGAATAACCCTTGCAGTATATCTTGGGCAAAGCACTGGATTTTGCAAAAAAATATTAATCTCACATGGTATTTCCTCTTTTAATTGCAGAATCTCAGGGGGCTTAAAATCACTGTTCAGGATAGCAGAGACCTCCCGAGCCATACCTGTGATACTCAAGCAATCACCGCGATTAACAGTAAGCTCAATATCCATAATATAATCTTCATCCATTTTCTCTATACCAGCCACCTCAAACCCGGCCATGGTCAGTTTGTCTGATAGCTCATGTGGAGGGATATTAATGTCTACATACTCTTTTAACCAATTATAAGAAACCTTCATGTTTTAGCTCCTTGTTTTGTAATTCCTTAGTTATCAGTAGAAATTTCGTTGTAAGAGATTAGATCCCCTGTCTACTGTACGCATCCATCTCTCTCAGGAAGGATTATTGATTCCTCGTCAGGCTTCACCAGCTAATTGCAATATTTTTTTAATTAATCGCTCGTTGATGTGGACATCTGAATCACGTATTTTATCAAGCAATGGCTTGATATGTTTGATCAGGTTTTTCTGTTTTGCAAAAAGCAATATTCCCAAACTTCCGACAATCTCAATATTATTTAACTGTGCTACTTTTCTTGCTCTCCTATCATCAATAAGTAACAGATTAGCATGTGCCCTCTTGAACAATGCCATCGCTTCAATTTCACCACGACCAAGTCCCGCTGCATCTATCACAAATTCGGTTAAATCAACGGTTACAACTTTTCCCCTGAGATAAACACGAAGTATCTCTGCTTCTCGTTTGCCTTCTATGATAACTTCATCAAAAACAGCTTGCGGTACTTTGACCTCATCGAATATATTTTCCAATAGATGTAAGCATTGACAAATTGCCAATGATACAAGTGCAGAACTATCCGCTACAATAAGCATCAGTCTCTACCTCTTTTTAGCCGATTCATATCTGCTTCAATCTCATCTTCTTTGTAGTCAACCACAGGGATGTTATGCTTTTTACATGAAGATAGAAAGGTATATCGGTCTACCCCAGCAAATTCACAGGCAGCACCAGCAGATAGTTGACCTGAATGGAACATGAGCAGTGCTGTGTAGAGTTTGAAGCGACACGATGTCTCTATAGCATTGCTATTTAGAAAATAACGATCAGGTATATCTATTAATAGTTGCATAATATCACCTCTATATTTTTGAAATTTACTACACAAGCATAAACCATAAAGGTAATCGTTTAGGTATCAGCGGTCAGCCTTCAGTATTATGTCACAAAAAGCAGGAAGGCGTAACATCAGGGACGACTTCTTTCCCTTGATTTTATGGTCTGGGCTGACAGTTGATAGCTGACACCAGCAATTCTCGGTGAACAACGAGAGGGCTGATGTTTTTTCATTCATTGCTCCTGCCAGTGGTAGGGGCGAACATTCGTTCCCCCCTACTAAAGCTATCCACCAACAGGATATTTTTGCACACCAGCTGGTATTTGCCATATTATTTGGGATATTTTCAAAACAGCACGAATAATGTTGCACAAAATGTGATGTCATTGACTATGTAATTGTTCACCGAGAATTGCTAAGCTGACACTCGATGTTCAAGTTTTTTAACCTGTGCAGAAAACGGACACCCACAAGGAGGTAGTACCTCTGGCACAGGAAGGCGTAAAGTTATAAACGCTTCATTTTTGCCTTAATCTTATGGTCTTTGCTGACTGCTGATAGCTGAATGTTTACCTTATCTTTATCACTTATTGTATTTACCTCTAACCGTTTCACATACTGCCATTGTCCCTTTTGCAGCTGACCCAGCGAATACGGACCAAACTGAATCCTTTTTAACTCCATAACTGGATGCCCGATAGCATCTGCCATCCGTTTTAGCTGTCGTTTTTTACCCTCGTAAATAGTAATTCTCAACACCGTAAAGGCAGATGTTTGCTTTACAACCACTACCTTAGCCGGCTTTGTCCAGCCATCTTCAAGTCGTATACCATTTCTTAGGACATTTATCTTCTCTGGTTCAACCCTGTCTTTTAATTTAGCAATATAAACCTTTGGTATCTTAAATTTTGGATGAATAAGCTCATTGGTAAAATCACCATCATTGGTTAAGAGGAGCAGCCCCTCTGTATCGTAATCAAGCCTGCCTACCGGAAAGACCCTTTCCCTTACACCATGTAAGAGGTCTGTAACCTTTGGACGGTTAAACTCATCACAAAGGGTGGTTACATATCCTTTTGGCTTATAGAGAAGGATGTAAACAGTATCCTCCATCCTTATTGGTGTTCCTGAAACCCTGATCAAGGATACACTTGAATCAACCGTAGTGCCCAGCTTGGTAACTGTTTTACCATCAACAGTAACACACCCTGTTTCGATTAATTCCTCAGCCTTTCTTCGGGAAGCAACCCCTGCCCGAGCCATAACTTTTTGCAATCGTTCTTTCATACAGTTAACACCTCAACAATTATTCAGTCTGTGCAATTAAATACAGGAAAATATATCCACAGATTACACAATGTTAGCCAACACCGGCTTACGCTTTTCTTCATATTTATAAATTGCTCCATTCCTCTGCTGTAATTCCTCGTACAAGAATAGATTCCGTCTCATGAAGCATCATCCTCAACTGAGGAACAGAATATTCATGATTTGATGGAATAGTAAGGCGATGTTCTTTATACACCATAAAATGGTGCCGAGTTCCAGCGAAGAGACCATTAAATCCAAGTTTACGCAACTTACGAATGAAATCTTTTTTCTTACACGGTGACCACTGACTCATGATAGGGACTCCTATTGAGACTTATTCCATTAATTACTGGAAGACGATGTCCTAACTTAAGTCCTACAATAATCCAGTCCTCCAAAGTTGAGCGTAAATCATACTCACATTCTCGTAAGGATTTTGCAAAGGTAATTACCCCTTTACATTTTGGTATCCGTCCTGCAAAAGAACCATCTTCAAGTTTATCGTACTCAGCACACTCCAAAGCACAATTGATATAATCTGTCAAAGTAAATTCCATCTGTTCACCTCCAAATGTCTACAACACCTCAACAATTCGATTCATGATACATTCAGCAATCTTGTCCTTGGTAAACAGCGGCACGATTTCTTGCCTACCATCCTTGTCAATAATAATGACCTCATTCTGATCAGCTCCAAAGCCAATATCCTTTCTTGAGATATCATTTGCTACAATAAAATCAAGGTTTTTCTCTCTCAGTTTTTTGACGGCATTCTCAATTAAATCATGGCTTTCTGCTGCAAAACCAACCATTATCTTATTGCCCTTATTAGCTGCCACATCCCTTAGTATATCAGGTGTCTGCTGCATCTGAAGGGTCATCTCGCAAGCACCCTTCTTTATCTTTTCATTGCTTACCTCTACAGGCATATAGTCGCTTACAGCTGCGGCAGAGATAAAGATGTCAGCTGTATCAAGGCATTCCACAACCTTATCCCTCATCTCACAGGCAGAGACAACACGATGTATTTCCACCCCAAAGGGTGTATCCAGATGGGTTGGTCCACTAATCAGAACAACCCTTGCCCCCATCTTTTGTGCTGCTCTTGCCAAGCTATAGCCCATCTTGCCTGAGGATAGGTTGCTGATATATCTAACAGGATCAATCATTTCTCGTGTAGGACCTGCAGTAATCAATATTGTTTTGTCTTGCAGAATATTCTCTTCGCTCAATGCCACATTCGTATCTGCCTTTTGTGCCTTATTCAGACTCACTTCCACTGCGTCAATAATTCTCTCAAGAGAGGCTAATCGTCCATCCCCCTGTCTGCCACATGCCAAGCCGCCATATTCAGGGGTAACAAATTGGACACCCATTTGTTCCAATCCCTGAATATTTTCCTGAAGGATAGGATTGTGCCACATACGAGTATTCATAGCCGGCGCAATCAATATTGGGCTTCTAAAGACAAGGGCAAAGGTGGAAAGAAAATCATCTGCAATACCACAGGCAATTTTTGATATAATATTAGCTGTTGCCGGTACAATCAACAAAAGATCGCACCTCTCAGCCAGAGATATATGCTCAATCTCAAATTGTGAATTCAAAGAGAACAAAGAGGTGGTTACCGGATTTTTAGATAATGTCTGGAAGGTAAGAGGCGAAACAAAAGAGGTCGCTGCTTTAGTCATAACGACATGAACGGTATATCCCAGCTTCATCAATTGATTAGTCAGCCCCGCTGCCTTATAGGCTGCAATACTTCCTGTTACACCAAGAACAATTGTTTTCATATCTTATCTTTCCTGCAAGATATTAAATCTCTCTTTAATCCCCTGAGGCATTCTCTCTAATCGACATTTTTCAGCAATAATAATTGTTTTTAGCCTTTCGATGCTAATATCTACATCCTCATTAATAATCCAGTAATCATAGAGAGAAATAGCCCGCAGCTCTTCCTCTGCCCCCTGTAATCTTTTTTCTATCTCTTCCTGAGAATCCGTCATTCGTCCTAATAGTCTTATTTTTAGATCCTCCATAAATGGGGGAAGAATAAAGATCAAAATTGCATTATCCGGATAAAGTTCTTTGATAGCTTTTGCACCCTTACTATCAATATCAAATATAACATTCACACCAGCAGAAATCATATCCTCTACAAACCGTTTTGATGTACCGTAATAATCACCATAAGTTTTTGTCCATTCTATAAGATCTCCCCTGGCCATACAATCCTTAAAGGTTTCTTCAGATACAAAGAAATAATCTATTCCCTCTCTCTCATTATCCCTTTTGTGTCTGGTACATGTAGAAACAGAAAATTGAAACTCAGGAAATGCCTTAAGCAATCCTCGTGTTACCGTAGTTTTCCCTGCCCCAGATGGAGCAGAGATGACCAATAGCAAGCTATCTTTATTCATAAATATCCCCTTTTGCAGATAGTTATCTGCGAACAAACATAAAAATCCCGCAAGCATTCAGGAGTCAGCTATCAGCAGAAAGCTCAGACCATAAAATCAAGGAAAAGAAGGATCTCCTAAGTTGCAACTTCCAGCTTTTTGTGGAGCAATACCTTGTAAGAGATGAAGGCTGACTGCTGAACGATTACCATCTTTTACTCTACATTCTGTATTTGTTCCCGTATCTTTTCCAATTCATTCTTTATCTGTAAGACAGCTTTAACGATAGAAAGATTATTGGCTTTTGAGCCAATGGTATTTATTTCCCGATTCAACTCCTGAACTAAGAAATCTAATGGTCGTCCCACAGGTTCAGACTTATCAATAATTTGCAAAAACTGTTCTATATGACTCTTAGTTCTGACAATCTCTTCGGTAATATCACACTTATCGGCATAAAGGGCTATTTCTTGTGCCAGACGAGCCTCTTCCATAATCTTTTCCTTACCAAGCAATGCTTTTAACCTTTTCTTAAGAGCCTCAGCATACTCTAAGGGTACGGTTGGTGCCTTTTTTTCTACCTCAACCATATATCCCCTTATCATGATTATTCTTTCTAACAGCTCTGTCTTAGTCTTTTCTCCCTCTATATCCAGCATAGACAAAACACCATTTATTGCTTCAAAAAGACAAATCTCTAATCCTGTCCAGAGTGATTCTATGTCAATAGACTCTTCCTGCCGCCAGATACTTTTATCAAAAGACATAAGGGTGCTTAATGTCAGATCATCCTTTAGTCCAATATTCTTGCCAAGCTCTTGCAATGCTTCAATCATTCTATTGGCTAAATCATAATTTAACTTGATACCCCCTGTAGACAATGTTCGATCATAATTTACCAGAACATATAACTTGCCCCGACGGACCCTTGTTTTGACAAAGTCTCGTATCCTATTCTCCATCGGAAGGATACATCCAGGGGTCTTTACACTTATCTCACAAAACTTATGATTTACAGACTGAATCTCTACTGTAAATGGTCCATTTGTCGCTCTCCCATAACCAGTCATACTTTTCATGAATTGCTCCTTTATCCTACCCGTAGGGGCAGGCCCCAGTGCCTGCCCTCTGTCTCACATATAAATTCAAATTCCAACTTTCAATATCCCGCAGCAAATTCCTTATTTACCTCAACAACCTCTTTCTTTAGTTCAATAATATCCTCAGTAATATTACCAAGTGTACTTGCCAGATGCTGGGAATCGATCACTGTCCCGGATGGAACGCATTTATTATCAGGCAGCTTAACATTATTGGTCACAAGGCTATGATGAAGCACTGCACAATTCTTGCCAACAATTGCCTTGAACACGGTTGAATTAAACCCAATAAAACTTCCATCTCCTATAGCACACGGACCGTGGATGATTGCCCCATGGGCACAACAAACATTCTTGCCAATGTATACAGCATACTTTTTCCCCTCAATCATGATAAATTTATCCTTGAGTGCATGGATAATGACCCCATCCTGAATATTTGTACCACTTCCGATATAGATTGGTGTGCCCTCATCCCCCCGCACACATGCACCCGGGGCAATATAAACATTATCGCCAACATATACATCTCCGATGACCGAGGAATTTGCAGAAACATAGGCTGTTTCCGATATTTTTGGCACCTTAGCTGTCTTATTCCATGAGGTAATAGGTCCGGGAAATATTTCAGCTGCTGCTTTATTTGCAAAAAGAGCACCAATGAAACCCAAAAAAAATCTTCTGTCAATCTTCATCTTTCATCTCCTCCTGTTTTCAAACACTTTTAACAAATTATACCAGAGTTAATCTCATTTGTCAATTACTTTTGAAATCAAGATATAAGTATTTTGGTAGGAATAACCCTTGTGAAGGATGACAATCAGGTGGATGAGGAATATGTTGGCTAAATAAACAAGGAGTATTTCAACTCAGACACTTTCAGAAAGTCTAAAAATTGTCCCATAGCTTTTGTTCTAAACCGATTATTTTTTAGGATAACAGCAAAATCCCGATTAAACTTAATTCCCTTAAGACGAAGTATTTTAAGTGAACCCAGCTTTTTTTCCTTTAATACTGTCCATTGAGAGATAATAGCTATGCCCAATCCTGCTTCAACCGCAGCCTTGATTGATTCAGAGCTCCCTAACTCCATTTTAATATTCAAATCTGTTAGCTTTATGCCAGCAACAGACAGTGCATCTTCTATTGCCTTTCGTGTTCCAGAGCCTTGCTCTCGCAGAATAATTGGCTCCTTCCTGACCTCATCAACATCAATCTCATCTTTATCTTGCCAATCGTGCCTTGCCGGAACGATAACTACAAGTTCATCCTCCATAAACTTTTCCACTATGATATCCTTATGCTCTACCGGTCCCTCAACTAATCCAAAATCAATAAGATTATTAAGTAATTGAGCAGAAATATCCCTTGTGTTGGCATTAGTTAGAAAAATATCTATCTTGGGGTGACAATCCTTAAACTTACCAAGTATGACAGGCAAAAGATACTGACCAATGGTTGTGCTGGCACCAATAACCAATCTGCCTTGCATGGATTCAGTCAGTTCAAATATCTCTTTCTCTGCCTGCTGATAAAGCCCCAAGATATCCTGAGCATACCGATAGAGAATCTCGCCAGCCGGGGTTAAGCTCACATCCCCCTTAAACCGATCAAACAGCCGTGTCTCCAGATAATCTTCCAGAATATGGATCTGATGACTAACCGCTGGTTGCGTTAAACATAATATCCTGGCAGTATTGGAAAAGCTCTTTTCATTTGACAGGGTATAAAATGTTTTTAAGGAAAATTTATTCAACATATAACTTGCTCCGTCAGATAGTCAGAATTTTTTATAACTATCATTATAATGTTTATTGCTGATTTTGTCAATTTATTTGTTGACATTTCTGGTAATGGGTCAGTGAACTGGGGAAAATTGGACACACCCCTACCCTCTCTCACGAGTTACACACCCCCTCCCCCCTCTCAAGAGGATTACACACCCCTCCCCCTCTCAAGAGGGGATTTTCTGTATTCCCCTCTAATAAGAGGGGTTAGGGGTGTGTATAAGAGGGGTTAGGGGTGTGTAACATTCTCCGCTAAAACAGAAAAATACCTTCTGCTAAACAATTTCACCCAATTAACTGACCGATTACATCTCTGGCACGGGAGTCCTTACAACGACAACCACTTATCGTTTGTTCCCTGTAGGGGCAAACCCCCCGTGGTTGCCCTCTGTCAACCCCTGTGCCTGTCCTCTGTCTCACCCACAAATTCACAGGATTTCCTCATACATCCTGTCTGATGCTCATAATCAGATTGATCGGATTATTTCTATCCGTTTTATCCGATAAATCCGCTTACCAAATCTTTTTTCTCTTTTCGTGCTTTACACAAAATCTCCTCCATTAATCTTTGCAATCTCGTCTATGGTTAAACCAGTAGCTTTTGATACCCTTTCAATATCATCCCCTAAACCCAAAAGGACTTTCGCTACTTCTATCTTGCCTTCTATGCTGACAGCTGAATGCTTATAATCACCACAATTGCAATCCAAAACAGTTCATGCATGTAGTGATTATTAACTGCACAGTTCGGTCTGTTACATCTAAGAATTGTGCTCTGTCTCATATTGACCAAAGATTGCCTTCACCTTTTCTGGTGTCATCTTCCCAAAATAATCCTTATTAATAACCATTACCGGTGCCAAAGCACACGCACCAAGACAGGAAACAGTATCTAAGGAAAACATCAGATCGTCTCTGGTTTCGCCCTCATTTATTCCAATAGTTTCTTTAATAACATGCAATATCTTTTTCCCACCCTTTACCTGACATCCTGTTCCCCGACAGGCAGTAATGCTATACTTGCCATGTGGTGTCAGATGAAATGCAGAATAAAAGGTAATCACCCCATATATCTTGCTTAACGGTATCTTCAATCCCTTGCCAATCATAGAAAGGGCATCAATTGGCAAATAGTTAAATATCTCTTGCGCCTCCTGAAGAAGTGGGATTAAAGCACCCTTTTGGTCACGATACCTATCAATAATAATTGTTAATCTATCAATCTGTTCCTGTTCAAGCATCTTTTGCCTCCAATTTTGCATTTGATTTACTATGGCTGACAAAATACTGATTACACATAGCATTCTCTACATAATCAGTCTGTGTTGCTGCCACGGTTTAGGAAAAACATCAACCTATATACAATATTCGCTACATCAATCGGTCTGTGCTGCTGCTACAGTTAGGAAAATGCCAATCTATACACAATATTCGCTACAGTAATCAATCTGTGGTTGGCTACTCATGGCTGGGAAACACAACAGCAGGCTGGAAGTCTGCGACACTTCATGCAAGCGAAGATATTTCCTCTACCAATACCTTTTTTCTGGCATTTTGTTTGATTAATCGTTTAATATACTTTTCCCAGACCTGTTTTTCATCTAATTGAACATAGATATCCTTGACACTTTTTAGATATTCTGCAGCAAATTTATAATCCTCGCGGCGTTTCAGGGCAATATAATAATTGATCAGCTTTTTGAAGAGGGCAATAGACTCTCTTGATTTTATATCCTTTATTGCATTAGCTACCTTAGCAATATCCTTTGTTGATTGATTTGGCATCATTGCCAGCTTGATACATGAATTAACATCCCCTTCCTTAAGTAAGGCATCTATTAAGGTATGGCATTTCCCTGCCTTGCCCAAGGAAATAAGGATAGTATTTCTGGTATTTTCCCATGTTTGTGCTTCACTCGATATTTTTTTTATCTTCTCATAGATTTCAAGGTCGCCTCGTTCGTTAAAATAAGAGATATATATCTCAAGGGCTTTCTCCTTTTGATTATGATTTTCGTACAATTCTGCCAGCCTTTTTTGCATAAGCAGTTTTGGATATTTTCCTGTTTCTTCTTCAAGAGCTCGCTTGTAGTATCGCACAGCCTCCTCTATCCTGTTTAATGACTCTAACTTATCACACAACCGCAAACAAACACGCCAAGAATCAACCTCCTGTCTGGCAAGGCTGATAAACTTTTCATCCTTACCTTCCCGTTGATATAGCTCCAATAAAAGTTCAACTATTTTTTCACGATCATATTCAGTCACTTGAGCTGGTTCATGAGTACCCACTAATCTTCCCTTACACAGCTCTTCTACAAACTGATACTCTAAGTGTACAGTACAGTTACCTGCGATAAGTTCCATCATAGAATGGGCAAAGCCATGTGTTTCCTTAAGATAAAGCTCAAATATCTGCTTAAAGAAATCCTTTTTTTCTTCAAGTGTTTTTAATGACATGGAAATACATCCGGAATAAAAATGGATACACTCTTCCAGAAAATCGCTCAGTATACCTGTAGAGTCGTCAACCTCACCATATTTTTCAAGTCCTTTCAGGATAAGTGCTTGCAACACCTTTGCTGCATCGTGATGATTTCCTTGATTTATGCAATTAACAGCCATACCATGAAACTTTCTCAGCTTTTCAAGAAGTTCCTGCGTTTGCTGAATGCTTGGTGAAGAGATGCGATAAAAGTCCTCATACCTTTTACCCTTTTCCTGAGATGTCTCATAGAGATATTTTTCATCAATATGCAGCTCTTGAATTATATGTGGATCCTTTTTCACCATTTCCAGCATGATTGTTGTCAATTCAGAGCTGGATTTTTTGGAAAGAATAAATTCAATATTTTCTAATCGTTTGAATGTATTTTGTGTCCGTACCCATGTATAAAGGAGTGCAAAGGCGTGTTTACAATAGCTGCCGCCATAGGGACAATTACAGGTGCTTTTAATCTTTTCTTCTGTCACATCTATTCGTATCTTGTATGATTCCTGAGCACTTCCACCAATCTCACCAACAAGGGTATTTCCCCAGACCATCTGATTCTTTATTTTATTTTCTCTAAAATAGTTAACACCACCTATTCTGGTATGTTCCTGCCCAATTTTTTCCAATTTTTCTTCTGTCAGTTCCATAAGCTCTTGAGAAACCTGATAATCCTCTGTCATTATAATCTCCTTAATATAAATAAGCCTTCAACAGTCAGCCTTTCCATATGCGATCTACTACTAACTGACTAACTGAATGTTTATTTAATAATATAACAGAAATTTTCAAAAAAGTCAAGGTTGGATTTGCATTTGTTGCAATTACTATAGAGATTGTGAATTCATTGGACGCAGATTTTCACAGATTATCAGGATTTTTCATCCGCTAAATCCGATTACAAAGAATGCTAATCCACAATAACTATATTACTCAAGTGAAGTGCAAGAAAAAGATATGAACCACAGAGATACAGAGTTCACAAAGATAACAGATGATAGAATAATCTAACCTTTGACTTTGCGTAAATTCTCTGCGTCTCCGTGTCTCTGCGGTTAATCTTTACTTCAGACGGGTAAAGTGTTACAAATCCTTATACAGCTGTTTGCGCCGTGCCTCAAGCAACTCCTCTTCCTTACCCAAAAACATGGCTGCACATCCGAACCTTTTCCCCATGCTGTCTGCAACACTAAACGGCTCCATAATCTTTTCCCGCCATTTCAGGTTGCGTAAATAGTGATGATCAATGATAAAATCAGAAACCCTTGTTTCTTTTAATATTTGTATAATATTTGGAATAACATTTTGATAGGGATAAATCATTGGTCCATCAAAGATAACCATATCAGGGTCTTCCTGAATAATAAAATCCCGCTGACAATCAAGATTCCCACCCTCAATATCTGATGTATGAACGAGCTTGTAGTTTCCATCAGTGATAGACACCTCAGTAACACATCCAAGCCGATCATTATTCCCATGAGGCACAGCCTGTGAAAACCTGATGTGTGTGTCTCCAAACCTAAACTCTTTACCATCAGAATATTCTATTTGGTCTGGAATGCCTCCCATTACATCCAGAAAATAGGCTGCTCTTCCTTGTTGACTCTTGTTTATATTTTCTTTAGGGTGTTTAAGCAGGGCTATCTTATTTCTAAAAATGTCCGGTTCAGACGGGTTATGATGATCATAATGATAATGGGTAACTATCAATACATCTGCCTGTCTGCTATACTGCCTGATTGCTGCCCAATGCTTTGATTCTCGCTCAATCTCCATGGGGTGCGGCGGCAAACCATACCTTAGCTTTCCAAGGGCTACACCAGGGTCAATAACAATTTTAAGCTCTGCTGTCTCAACATAAGTAGCCATGGACCTTGTCCCTGATGAATCAAAGGCAATAGGAATTATTTTCATGTTTTCTCCTCCTGAAATTGCTCAGATGACAGGCACAACATCACCAGTCAATTTTATCAGCAATTAACAATCGTCAATTCATAATTCATTTAGTGGTCAGTATACAATCTGTCATACGAAAAGTCAAGGAAAAGTTCAAGCTGTGCGTGATGGGTCAGTAAGTAGGGGAGCCACCGGTATTTAGCCTTAAAAAAAGCGGAAAAAATCATTGCCGGGTATTTAAAGAAATCGCAGCCAAACTCCTTGACATCGAATACGATTCAGACAAAGACAAAGAAACAATTTTCGAGAAGATAGCG
>JBDRAP010000055.1:0-9818 GCA_043823615.1 bacterium | reverse complement strand
TAAGGATGAACAGGGGCAAATTAGGTTGAGTGTTTGTGGGAATGCCCCTGAAGGAACTATTCTCAAAGGAGAAGCCAGACTATCCAATGGACAGACCATATCTATCGAGGTTGTAAAAGATGGTGAATCAGTGGTATTGATCGATCATCGTTTTGATTCATCAATAAATTGGAATAAAGCCGATTTTAAGCTAACGGATGAGGAATCTAAGAAGGGCAAACAAAATTATTCTTTGCAAGTAATAGGGGATGGTAGGAGAAATGATATTGTCCGTGCCCGTACAATAACCGCATCCCCAGATATTTTTCTGGCAATAGTTCCTGCGGACAATGCCATTGAGATTTGTAACCAAATACATGAAAATTATCAGAAAGAGTTTGGCAAGGTATATGGCAGGCTGCCACTAAGTATGGGGGTTCTTTATTTTAAGCCCCAGATGCCAATGTTTATAGCATTAGATGGGGCAAGGCGGATGATCAAAAACTTTGAAACGCTATCAGAATATGTGCAGGCGACAGTAATCCACGAGATTGACAAAACTTCAGAGAGTGGAAAACTGCAGATACCTTTAACCGTTGAATCATGGAACAGAAATATTGACCTTAGTCTTCCTTATACTTTAGGGAATAATAGCGAAGATTATTTCCATCCCTATTTTTTAATCAAGAATGATGAAGATGTCTCAAAACGCAAAAATTATTTTGAGACCCCGGAAGGTAAGGTTGTCCATTATCTTGAGTTAGAGGAAGGGGACAATATCGTCTTCTATCCAAATTTTTTTGATTTTGAATTTCTGGATTCTACTACACGACGACTTGATCTTCATATAGGCGATAAAGATAAAAGGCCCCATATTCACTTTGGTACTGAAGGCACCTGTCCATATACTCTGGAAATGTTAAGCAAGATAGAGGAATTGTGGGATATGCTGACGAATATCCATGGATTAACAGACACAAAACTTCGCAATATCGAATCCCTCTGGTTGACAAAACTGAAGGAATGGGAGGTAGATTTAAACAAGAAAGACTCTGCTAATTTCAAGCAATGGTCCCAATTAGTAACATCAATCCTTAAAAAAGAATTTGGGAGTGAAGAATTAAAAGAATCGATATGTTCCGGACTCTTCTTTGACTGCCTTGAATTAAACTTGCGGATTCTAAAGAAAAAGGTGAAGGAGAAAGATAATGAATCAAAATGAAGAAAAGGCTGTGAAAGAGTTCTCCTTGCTTTTACACAAAGAGATAGGAACAGATATGGTTGAGGCAAGGATGTTTGGGTCAAAGGTCAGGGGAGAGGATTCTACGGAATCAGATATTGATATATTGGTTATCCTCAAACAAAGTGATAAAAAGAAAAGAGAGGTTATTGCCGATTTTTCCTTTGAAATAGGGTTGAAATATGACCTGTTTTTATCAACAATAGTTTATGAGCAGAATATATTCTATTCGCCTCTTTCAAAAGAAACCCTCTTTTATCAGAATGTTCAGAAGGAGGGGATACTGATATGAATAGTGAAAGTATTAAACTCATGCAATTAAGAATGGAACGGGCAGAGGAAACTCTTGCAGATGCAAAAAAACTCTTATCCGATGGGTCACTTAGAAGTGCTGTCAATAGGTTTTATTATGCAATTCTTTATGCTGCCAGAGCTATTCTTGCCCTTAAAAGATTGGATTCGGCAAAACATAGCGGTGTAATTTCTCTTTTCAATAAAGAATTTGTAAAAACAGGGGAACTGCCAAAAGAATATGGAAGAATCATTGGTAATGTATTTAACCGACGCATTGAAGGCGATTATTCCGATATTAAAACCTTTTCCCATGAAGAGGTGAATGATATAGCAGAAGACTGTGAAAAATTTGTAAGTGTTATAATGGAGTATTTGAAACAATATATTGAAAAAGGAGGTGCAAGAGATGAATAAGCCTTATGAGAAAGAGACCTATTTTGCGTTAACACTGGATCCTGTGCATGTTGGCACAGGAGGGTATCGATTGGGAAGGGTGGATAATACCATTACCCGTGAGCCAGGGACGAATCTGCCGAAGATACCAGGGACTGGAATTTCTGGCGTGGCAAGGGCATTTACGGCAATGGCGATACAGAATAATACGGATATGAGCAAGTTGACTTATAAGACAAAGAACGGACTTTTAGCCATTGATGAGGTGGAATACAAAAAGATGAAATATCTGCGTCCAGAGTATGTTTTTAACACAACTACTGACCCAGACAATCCATCAAATAAAATTGTAAAAACTGTAGACACTACAACACCTGAGGTAAAGAGAGATAAGAAGGGAAAAGAAATGTATGACAGCTGTGCCGGTAAGGGTGGCGAAAAGGGAGAGAGGCATTGTGGAGAACCTGACTGTGAGGTCTGTGTTGCTTATGGATTTTCAAAAGATGGGAATAGTTTTCAGGGTATGGCACAATTTTTTGATGCACGGATACTATTCTTCCCTGTCTATTCAATGATTGGGCCGGTGTGGGTAACAAGTGAAAGCATAATGCGTGAGTTTAATATTGCAGATGCAACCTTGACCGACAAGGAGAGGTTCAGGAGATTTAATGCAAGCCCTCAGATACCGGAAGGCAAGCTCAATCTGGGCTGGTTGATGCTGGAGCGTGAGGCTGGAGAATTCAATATAACGGATAAGTTCACATCTGTACCCGAAGAAATAACAAATCGTCTGGTGCTTGTCTCTGATAAACTCTTCTCCCGCATAGTCAATGACAACCTTGAGGTTCGCACCTCTGTGGCTATTAATCCTGCAACCGGTGCGGCAGAGGACGGTGCACTTTACACCTACGAGGCTATCCCCAGGGCAACTGTACTCTGGTTTGATGTGGTCTATAACAAGCCTGAGAATTTCAGGATTAATGGCAAGGAGATTATGAAGGATATACCACCAACTAAGGCAGACTGGGAATGGATTAGAGGAAATGTCGAAAAAGGGCTGAAACTCATTGAATTTATGGGCGTTGGCGGGATGAATACCCGTGGTGTGGGTAGGATGAGGATCTCTGGAGGTGGAATAAATGGAAAACAATCTTGACCTAAAATGTGCCGAGTGCGGAAGTAAAATAGCAAAAAACAAAGAGGATGAGAAATTGATAACAAAAGCTCTTGGCGTATTGCAGGAGGATGGTGTCTATGCCTTTTTTCTTTATCTGAAATCACAAAAAGAGAAAGCCGCAGAATGGATAAGCGAGCGAACCTTCTCATTGCTAAAAACTCAAATAACAGCCATCAATGCCGAGAAAGAGCCACTTCCAGCAATTAGAGATAAATTGGCTGATAACCTTGACTCTCTGCTCTTAGCCAAACAGCTCCTTGAGAAAGCATTAGTCTATGCCCGCTATCATGCAAAGGCATTGTGAGGTGCAATAATGAGTTGGAAAGTCCATAAATTGGTCTATCAGGCAAAAAGCCCTATCCATATTGGCTGTCATAAGCTGGGTTTTATCCAGCGGACAAGATATTACATCACCGGCAAGGCAATGTGGGGGGCAATGACGGCTAATATTACCAGAGCATTTCATGAAAGTGCAACCGCTAAAGATTACGAGAATGTTGGTAAAAAACTAAAGGGTGATATTATCCCCAGCTATTTTTATCCAGCGACAGATAAGGAAAACCCGCTAATCCCAAAATTTACCTCAGAAGGACTGAAATATGGCCATTACCTTGCAGAAGATTTTGAGCAACTATTCATCAGTTCCTTTGGACAGACAGCCATTGAGCCGGCAAACTTAACAGCTGAAGATGAGACACTGCATGAGACAGAATACATTGCCCCTGTGATTGAGGAGGGTGGTGAGCAAAAGCCAGTGTATTTTGTCGGATATGTTTTTATGCAGACACCCACTGTTGACCTCAATGGAGCAAGGGAGTGGGAGAAGATAAAAGAAGCAATTAAGGAGATATTTGTTGGCGGAGAACGACGGTATGGGTTTGGAGGGTTAATCCTTGATTCTTCGCATTCAGTAGATAAGTTCTTTGAATATGAGGTAGATACTACTTCAGGCTCATTTAAGATTCCAAAGGACAACCCTATTCCCGGACATCTTTCTGTTGAGCAAAATGTCAGCCTGAAGGGTGATATTGAACCATTAGTGGGAAGGGAATGGGGGGTAAAAGATGGAAAGGTTGGATTTGGACAGAAGATAAGTGGTGTAGAAATCTGTTGGGTGCCGGGTTCTGTCTTAATCAAAAAAGAACCATTAAAACTCGTAGAATATGGGAGATTGAGCAAATGAAAATTAAATTCTTCACCATGAAGGAGATGTGGTAAGTTTTGACAGTGGATTTAAGTATCTTGGTGTTACCTTTGTCAGAAGCTTGATTATGGTACCGTTTGACAAACCCAAAAAAGAGCGAAGGGTTCTTTACTATCCTTTGCCCTTAAAATATGGCTGCCATACCGTAATGCCTTAGTTATAGGTGGGAATTGGTAACCGCAACTGCCATGGGTGCTACCCCCTTTAGGTTGTGCTATCTTACGCAGGCTAAAGCTTGCGACTACCACTAATAACTGAGAAGGTGTGAAAAAATCCAATTCTGCCAAATTTGACCATAATGATTTCAAGCATTTGCGAGTCATAACATGCTCCAAAAGTTAATTTTTTCACACCTTCTGAGGCATTACAAAGTAGCCGATATTCTTCTTGACTTTGGCACAAGAATACAGTATAGTGTCTTTGAGTGCATTATGGATTATACTCTACTCGAAAAAATGATAGCAAAATTAGGCAAGTTGATTTCAGATAATGACAGTGTGAGGATTTATACCCTGTGTGCAAAATGCGAAGGAATTGTAAGGGTGATGGGCAAGGGAAAATTGACAAAAGATGCGCAAGTCTATATCTTGTAACATGTTCACGGATTTTTCAAAAGTGGCAAAAAGCAACATAGGTTACCGGAATTGAGGTAACTAATTGTATTGCAATGATATATGCTCTTTGACAATACTTAAAACAATGGAAATAAGGGGGTGAAAATTAGTGAAAATTGGAGGTTACCCAAAATGGGCTTGTAAGTGCTTGTGCCTCAAGGATGAAAAAGGGGTGCAGTGGGAAACTAAGACTTGATGAAAAAAGGATTGCGACGGAGAGAGAAGAAATTCTCACGCGGAGACGCGGAGAACGCGGAGGTAGGAAACTGAGACTTGATGAAAAAGATTGCGACACATACAGAGGGCAACCACAGGGGGTTTGCCCCTACTGTAAAAAGGATTGCGACTTTATTGATGGAGGGATAAACAAAATGGAAACAGCAATTATGGAACTCCATGTTCCCAAATGGGTAAAAGAGGAAAAGGGAGAGGTTGATATTATTCGTTCTCTATCATTTGGAGCATTTGCAAAGATGGAATACTATCAAAGTAGAATGCTTTCCTTTGAAAAGAAGTATGGGATGCCTTACGAAAGATTTGAGAAAAGAATGAAGAATGCTAAGGAGGAACACCTTGAGGAATGGGACAATTTCATTATCTGGGAAGGATTCCATCAGGCATATTGTGAGTGGCAAGAAAGATATAATGGATTGAAAAAATGTATGAGAGTATAAGTTTCCTTAACCAAAGTAAAATAATCTTGCAGATAGAAGTGTTGGAATTAATTGATGAGCAAAGTGTTCAGTCTATCAAGATAAGGGCTGAACTAATAGATGGAAGCTCTTTTTGTATCCATGAAACAATGAGTGAAAGGGGATATAAATATTCTTATCATTGGCAGGACAAAGATGGCAAACTTTTGCTTCGATGGGATAATGCTTCTCATTACAAAGAAATAGAAACCTTTTCTCATCATAAACATGTTGGCGAATTTATAGAAGCAAGTGCTAAGGTAAGCATTGAAAAAGCGTTAGAGTGTATAGAGGTTGAAATACGCAAAAAATGACAGCAAGATTGATCTCAGATAATGACAGCGTGAGGATTTATACAGAAGCAGGAAGCTAAAGGAGTGGGAAACTAAGACTTGATGAAAAACGGCTTACGACTGATGGTTTGAGATCTCTCCCTTTGGTCGAGATGACAGATGAGAGGATGGTCGAGATGACAGATGAGGGAACAAAGACTTGATGAGAAAAAGGATGGTGACTTAAATATTAAATTATCCTGTTCTATCCTGTAATCCTGTCAAAGTAGGGAACTAAGAAGGGCAACCACAGGGGGATTGCCCCTACTAAAAAAATGATTGCGACTGGGTGGCTTGAGATCTCTCCCTTTGGTCGAGATGACAGATGAGAGGATGGTCGAGATGACAGATGGGAGGATGGTCGAGATGACAGAGTGGGGGAACAAAGGCTTGATGAAAAAAAGGACTGTGACTTAAATATTAAATTATCCTGTTCTATCCTGTAATCCTGTCAAAGTAGGGAACTAAGAAGTGCAACCACAGGGGGATTGCCCCTACTAAAAAAAATGATTGCGACCCAAAATACTCCTTCCGTGTTCTCCGCGTCTCCGCGTGAGTAGAAAACTAAGACTTGATGAAGTGGCTTCTTCAGTGATATTGTCAAAATCTTCATATTCCCTTATTCCTTAAACCACACCATTTTTTTTATTTGACACCTACAGATTTTTATAGTATACTTAATACCATTATGATACAAGCAGTTACTATTAAGGATTTAACTATTCGATTTCCAAAGCAGCCCAAGAATGCACTTAATCAGATTACCCTTTCTATGGAAAAGGGAGAGCTGGTATTTATTATGGGCAAAAGTGGGTCAGGCAAATCTATATTGGTTAAGTGTCTAAGCGGTGTTATCCCTAACTTATATCAATGTGAATTGCAGGGCAGTGTAGAGGTATTTGGTGAATTGACAAAATCCAGAGATATTTGTGAAATATCAAGGGATATTGGCGTAGTATTGCAGGATTTTGATCAACAGCTTTTTTCAAGCAGTGTTTATCTTGAGGTAGCCTTTGGCCCTGAAAATCTACGAATAAGGACTGAAGAAATAAGGAGATTGGTCAAGAGTGCCCTTCTGAAAACAGGCTTGACAGGGTTTGAGCATAGAAACCCTGCGACACTTTCTGAAGGAGAAAGGCAGCGATTGGCAATTGCCTCTATCCTTTCCATGAAGCCCAAGGTTATAGTTTTTGATGCATCCCTGACAGATTTAGATCCATTTGGTCGCAACGAGATATTTTCTATCTGCGAAATGCTTCGGATGGAAGGGGTTTGCGTTATCTTTGTCTGGAATGAAGCAAAGGAAATACTGCATGCAGACAGGGTTATCCTTCTTGATGAAGGAGAAATAGTTGCAGATGAAAAGCCAAAGGATATACTAAGAAAGCCTGCTTTGTTGGAAAAATGTGGCGTCAGACCCTTGCAGATTCCCTTTCTTTTTCAGGAAATGGGATATACCAAACGACTTCCCATAGATATAAGTGAGGCATTAAAGATGGCTGAAGAGGAAAGATGGGTTGTCTCCGGGAAAAAGTACCAGCAGCTTATTGAACACGATGCAGCCCATATCAAGAATTATGGGGATCAGGCAGTCTGGATAACAGGTATGGAGCATATCTATCCTAATGGGATACAGGCTCTGAATAATATTAATCTGAAGATTCGTGAAGGGGAGTTTGTGGCTATTGCAGGAAGGAATGGAAGCGGAAAAACAACCCTGATTAATCATTTGAATGGTATGTTGTTGCCTACCAATGGTGATGTATTTGTCCTTGGATGGAACACCATGGATATTGATTTTTCTCAATTAAGCCATCAGGTAGGATATGTATCGCAGAATCATGGGAGCTTATTGTTTGCCAACTCTGTGTTTGAAGAGGTTGCCTTTGGTCCTCAAAATCTTGGATGTTCAAGGGATGAGATCTATCGAAGGGTTTATGATGTCCTGAAGATGGTTAAACTTGAAAAATATGAGGATGAACGCCCGGACCTCCTCACCAAAGGGGAACAGCAACGACTATCTTTAGCCTCTATGTTTGCCATTAAACCAAAGATTATTCTCTTGGATGAGCCTGTAAGCGGGCTTGATTATCAGGAGATAAAAAATCTTATGGAGCTTCTGGTAGAGCTTAATCAAAAGGGGCATACCATTATTATGGCTACCCAGTGCATGTGGCTAATTGCTGAATATAGCCACAGGATGATAGTCATGAAGGATGGTGAAATTATTGGGGATGACCCTGTGCGAGAGATTTTTTCCAATAGAGATCTTTTGAGAGAGGCAAACCTTCTTGTACCAGAAATAGTTGAATTTGGCTATGGTTTTGGACAAACCTTTCTCTCTGCAGAGGAATTTTTGTTTTGTCTGGAAAGATGGTAATTAAGTCAGTGATTGGTTGCGACTACCAATTTCCACTGATAATTGACCGATTATAATTCCTTCCAGATTTTCGTTGACTTTTTTTCTGTAGTATGATATATTTATAAAAATATCATGACTATAAAGATTAATCCCAAATGTCCAGAAATTGAATTAATAAAAAAGGTTGCATTATCCCTGAGAGAGGGGAGTCTGCTCATTTTTCCTACTGATACGGTTTACGGATTAGGGGCAAATGGTCTTAACCCAGAGGCAATAGGGAAATTATTTGAGATTAAGAGAAGAGATAAGACAAAGCCCTTTGCCCTGCTTATTGGTGAAATAGATGATGTTTATAAATGCTGCAAGAATATTCCCCCCTTATTTTTTACAATTACAAAACGGTTTTGGCCAGGGGCAATTACTGTGGTGTTGGATGCACAAGAAATTATCCCAAAGGAAGCAATGGGTGGAGGTGCTGGTGTAGCCTTAAGGATGCCTGATTCTAATATAGCTTTATCGTTATTAAGGGAAGCTGGAGTGCCAATCGCTGCCTCTTCAGCCAATCTTTCAGGGGGAATTGATCCAGCAAGTGTAGATGAGATTGAGGATGAGTTGATGAATGGGGTGGATACAGTGATTGATGGTGGGAAGTGTTTGGGAATTCCATCTACTGTAGTTGATTTGCGGGGTAATGTCCTTAAAATACTTAGAGAAGGGGCAATTTCGGCAGCGGAGATAAATAGGGTTGCATATCGAAAGATTGATGAATTGGAGGAATTATGATGGAGTGGTTAGTAATTATTGCTTTTTTATCGTTTATTGTTGGTATGGGCATAGTAACAAGTGATGCTATAAAACACGCAAAAAAACATTAACACCTAATGCTTAATCGTTGATGACCAAACATGTTACGCTCAGGAGGGTTGTGTTATGAATAATCGCATGAAGGTTGCTTTGACAGTACTTGGGGTAATTATCATTGTCTTTATCATGATATTCTTAGAGACAAATCATCGGGCAGGGGAGAGCTACAAAGAGGCAGAAACGGCATATAAACAAGGGGATTATGATATGGCTATTGTCTGGTATGGCACGGTTATCAGGTTTTATACCCCTGGCTCAAAATTAGTGGCAAATGCAAAGGATAAATTGTTTGAGATTGGTGAATTGTTAGAAAAACGCGGTGATTATAAAAAGGCATCTGAGTCCTATGGCGAGGTTGTTCATGGTATTTATGCTGTCAGATCCTTTTATACACCTCACAAGGATTGGCAGGATGAGGCAAAGAAAAGGGTTGAGGCGTGTAAGGCAAGGATAAAGGAATAGGGATGGTGATAATTAATGGAACAGGCAATAATTATGTTATTTGGTGTTGCTTTAATTGCGGGTATTTTCGACCTGTGCGGTTGTGGATAATTACATCAAGCTTATAAAACACCGACAATTGTTCCGTTAGGAACATAATATCGGTAGAACAATTATAAACAAATCAATCAGTTCCGTAGGAACTGTATAATTTCAAACCGATTGA
>JBDRAP010000054.1:0-7773 GCA_043823615.1 bacterium | reverse complement strand
GATTGAATTTAAGCCATGTCCGATTTTTTTAAAATAATATCAAAGGAGGTTTTTAATATGCGTAAGATTAATTTGTGGATTTTATTGTCAGCGATGATGATTTTGTGGACAGGTATCGCCGGGGCAGATGACCGTTCTGAGTTTCGATCTGAAGTTCTTGCTGATAGGACAAGGGAAGGTTATCAATCAGCCCTTGCTAATGAGGAACGAATTGGGGAATATCAGCTGGAAAAAACTATTGTGGATGTGCATGGACAACGGGTAAGAATAGAGGAATATCTATTAAGACCAGCACCGGATCAGATCCAATTCTTAACCCTTAATACTAGGGCAAATAGATTTGATTATGGTTATCAGACCTTTACCTTTGGTAATGGTATAGAGGGTAAGATGGATGTGAGTTCAAAAAGTTTGGAAGAATTGGGTATGGCAATGTGGATGTGCTATGGAGAAGAGTCTCCTGCATATTGGCTTACAAATTGTGATACGAGGCTTTCCAATACTATTGATCGGGTGGATATAACTATGGCTATGGGTAAGCCGATTAAGATTACGATTGATGAAATAGTTTTGTCTGATATTGTTATTGATGAAGGATCTTTGCCTGTTGATGGTGAAGTGTCTTTGCCTGTTGATGAAGGATCCGGAGAACCAGAGCTGCCACCATTCATTCCTTTTTCTTTTTATGTCCCATCCTCTATGAAGGGTGGTCTATCGATAAATGGTAATCAAAAGGAGACATTTTCATATATTATCTCAGCAGATGGCAAAACAGAAACATACATAGACAGTTACATTACTCCTGATGGGATGAAGGAGGCGGTACATTATGTAGTTAACAGAGATGCTACAGAATATGTTGAACCTCCAGTCAATGAAGATGTTATGCCAGAATACACATCATCCGACTTTGGAGATATGATGTGTTATGCGGATAAAACTACCTATAAAGATGGCACATGGGTGGAATACAAGGAGTATCTGATTGATGACCAAGGGAAGGTGCTAAGCTGGAATGATATTGGATTCTTTCCAGTTGGAGAAACTGAAGATGTTAGTAACCAGCAGGTGCAAAATGAGATCCAAAGCTATCAGCAACCCAATACAGAGATGATTATCACTGCCTCTGAGTTTGAGGGAAGGGATATTGATCTTGTAATTGCTCCTATGCAAGGTCCTGATGGAATGCCTATTGGCATGTTTATGTGGTAAAACATTCATTTGACCTTGTGGCTGGTAAGGGCGGTTCAAGCGGAATCGCCCTTACGGCTACAGTGCCTTTCAGATTTTTCTTCCCGTCCTTCTGATAATCTGTGTAATCTGTGTAATCTGTGGATTATCTTAACTGTACAGGTTAAAAAAATATAAATTGGAGGTATTAATTGAAAAAGATCGGTATTATAACAATCTTATGTGTATTTCTTGTGTCCCCTGTCTGGGCAAAAATAAAGGTTCTGCCATTGGTTGATATTAAACTAACCGGTGGCAGTTCATCGTTTGAGAGCAGTGATGCTTCATTTAGAGGGAATCTTGATGTTAGCCTTGTTCCTGTAGTAAAATTTAATCAGAAACTTTCCTTGCTGCCTCAGTATCAAGGTAAATACACAGGAAGCAAAGGGGCAACCGAGCTTGAAGGTGGCGGTAAACTTCATCAAAAGGAACAGGAGCATTCCCTCTCGTTTAAGCTTATCAATAAGATTAATAACGGGTTGGAGATTAAAAGCAAGGCAGGTTACAAATCTCTATACCTGCGGGAAACCATGGATGAAGACTGGGGTAAAGGTATATTCGATTATAATAAAGCAATTGCTGCATTGGAATTAGAGAAATTATTCCTAAAGAAACAGCTGCAGGGAAATCTGAAGGGTTGTTATGAATATTATCAAATCAGGTTTCCTAATTATGAATCTTTATCATCAAAATCTGTTGAATGGAAAGAGCTATCAGCAAAAAACCCATTGGATTATAATGTCCATGGGCTATTCTTAAGCTCCAATATCTTTGTTACCCCTAAAACTCGCGGCGGTCTGGATTATAATTACATACATAAGGAGTATACCGATCAATTGGTTGTTACTAAACAAGGCAACTTTTCTTCAGATAAAAGAAAGGATGATATTCATGAGGCAAAACTTAGCCTGACTTATATCCTGCCGGAAAAAGCAAAGACTTTCCTAAAAGCCTCTTATGGCTGCAAAATAAACAAATCTACTCAAAATAATTATGATTCTGATATAAACAGAAGGAAGAGTTTTGCTCCCAACTTTTATGGATTTACAGAACATAACCTTAGCCCTCAGATTACATTGGGCTTACAAAAGAATACAAACCTTACCTTGTCCTGCGGGTATAATTACAAAAAGTATACGGATCGAGACATACAGGATAAAAAAGGGGTATATCAAGATGAACGGCTGCATTCAAAAACATGTTCCTACGGAATGCAATTGTCATATCCCATGAGCAAAGGATTCTCTTTAGAAATAGGTGGTAACATTAATCAAACAAAATCAAACATGGCTTACGAAAAATTTTATAATTATAATTATAATTGCAAGAGTTATTCGGTTGGTATTGGGTATCAATATTAAGAGTAAGCGTTCAGCTATCAGCAGTCAGCAGTCAGCAGTCAGTTTTTGCAAGGCATTACAGCATAAAAGGAGAAAGCCTCTTTGGCAGAGGTAGCACCCATGGCAGAGGAAGGCGTAAAAGTTAGGAACGCCTTATTTTGCCTTGATTTTATGGTCTTTGCTGACTGCTGATAACTGACGGCTGAACGCTTACAGTGTGAGGTGTTTATGTTGCGACATATTATTTGGGTTTTACTTTTTGTTTTCTGTATCGTGCCAGAGGTTTGGGCAGAGAAGATAATCACTATCGTATCTCCCTCTGTTTCAATCACTCAATGTGCAGAGCAAACAATAAAGGGGATAGTGGCAAAATCATCTATTAAGAAAATATCCCTTGTGCAGGAGGTATTTTTATCTGAGAATGATAAAGGAATAGAACCATTAATAATTCCTGTAGAAAATAGAAAATTTCAAGGATCAATAATATTATCACCTGGATTGAATATTATCACCATCAAGACATTAGATGCGATTTCCTCACACGAGACATTTCTTCCTATATTTTTGACTCATCCCAAAAAAAAGATCATCGAAGAAAGATTTGGTAAGACAAGCCCCATTGTTTTTACCTCTCCTGAGGGGGTAAAATTTAATACGACACCTGTAATCAAGGGTGTAGTTACTGACCCATTAATTAAAGAAATAGCTGTAGTGATGATGAATTTACCAGCATCTTTGCTTTTAAGCAATAATATAGAATCTGAATTTTATATTCCCCAAACAATAATCTATAAAAAAGTGGCTGTAAAAAACATGAGCTTTAGCTTTTTGAGTACATTGGATGAAGGACCAAATATAATTTTGGCTAAACCCTTATCTCCAAAAGCAACCATAGAAACAATCCAATATAAGGTTATGGTTTGCGAAAAAAAATCTATGAAAATATATCTGGATGCGCCAGAATTAGAAAGAAATAAGGTTATCATTACTGGAAAAGTACTGGATAATTCCATTAAGCATGTAAATATCAAGATTTATGCCCTTGTAGAGGATATAAAAGAAGACAGGGAATACCTGAAAACAATTACAGAAAAAACCATAAAGGTTAATAATGATGGAACATTTAAGATGACTGCTCAATTGGAAAACAACCGCTATGTCATCAAATCCTCTCCAACCATTGTAGTTACGGCTGGTAAGGAAAGAGCAACAAAGACATTGATTAAATGGTGGGAATAGATAGGGGGTAAGCTGTCAGGTAGCAGCTGTTAGCAGTCAGCAGAAAACTCAAGACCATTCCATCCCCCAAATATGGTGTAGCGTGAAATTCAATTTTGTTTTATCGAATATTCAGCGATTTAAGAAACTACTTGCTTTTTATGGGAACATTTGATATAATTAATAAATAATATATGTTTGCTTTAAGAGTAGACTCGCTTATCAGAAAAGGTGAATATTTATGTATCAAATCAGTGCTAATGAAGCCAAGACACATTTATCAAATCTGATTGATGCTGCCATTAGAGGTGAGGAAGTACTCATCAAAAACCACCAGTGGATAGTACGGTTGGTACCAGTCGAAGAATCAAAATGGTGTCCACGGTTTGGGAGCGCCAGAGGTTTGATAGAGATGGCCAATGATTTTGATGCTCCACTTGTAGACTTTGAGGAGTATATGTCATGAAACTGCTTCTTGATACGCATAGTTTTTTATGGTTCATTGGTGGTAACTCGAAATTGAGCTCTACTGCGAGAACAACGCTTGAAGATACATTTAATCAGCTGTTTCTTAGTGTTGCCAGTCTGTGGGAAATGGCAATTAAGGTAAGTCTTGGTAAGTTAATCATTCTCCAACCATTTGAAATCTTAATTCCACATCAATTGAAACTCAATGGCATAAAACTTTTAGAAATCAAGGTACAGCATGTGGCTATCGTATCAAAATTACCATTTCATCATCGTGATCCATTTGACCGGTTGCTGATCGCACAAGCCATAGCTGAACAGATGCCAATCATAAGTACAGACACCATATTTGATGCATATACTGTTAAACGAATGTGGTGAAAAACTTTCGACCTGTGCAATCAAAATTTACACCACGATGATCCATCTTAATAATGCCACCCTTTGGAGTTAAGATTGCCTGTTTTTTGATTTCTTTCATCTTCTGCATTTAATCCCCGATCTGACATGGCGAACTATCTCTTCTGATACGGCTGTATCCAACCCTCATGTAACCCCTCCACATCCAGACATTTGAGTGCTTCATCATACTCCTGCCGGCTGATCTTTCGATTAATCTCAGGGTAAGATGTAGCTTTATTTGCCGGGAAGTATTGAGACATGAGGCTGATATACATATTTTTGGATATTTCCTGAGCCAGCACCCTTAGCACATCTTTGGTGTTGGCAATCCCTTCCGGCAGTACCAAGTGCCGTACAATCATCCCTTTTTGAGCAATTCCCTCTTCATCAACAACCAATGAACCTGCCTGTCTCCACATCTCTCTTATTGCTGCCAGATTAATCTCCGGATAATTAAGGGGGGCATTTGAATATTTTTGTGCCATTTGAGGATCCATGTATTTGGCATCCGGAAGGTAGATAGAAATTATTCCATCCAGCAGCAGCAACATCTCTACACTGTCATAGCCATTGGTGTTCCAGAGAAGTGGGATATTTAAGCCATCCCCTATAGCCAGGTCCACTGCTTTAAGGATTTGCGGGGTGAAATGCGTTGGTGTGACAAAGTTTATGTTATGACAACCATTTTTCTGGAGTTTTAGCATCATTTTTGCCAGCTCTTCGATTGTAACCTCATTACCTACTCCAAGCTGGCTGATGGGATAGTTCTGGCAGAATACGCATCGCAGGTTGCAATTGGCAAGAAAAATGGTGCCGGAGCCACGATACCCTGATATGGGCGGCTCTTCACCATGATGGGAATTACAGCTTGAAACGGAAGGCAGCAACCCTGACCGACAAAATCCCTGCTCACCCTTTAGCCGATTAACACCGCATTCCCTTGGGCATACCCGACATCTTTCTAATATCGCATATGCTTCGCGGATCCGTTGTTTGATGATACCATCCTGATAAAGCCTGATATATGGTAGCTGCATAATGGAATACCTCAAGGATTGGGATAAGAGACAGAGGGCAGGCACAGGGGACTGAAAGAAGGGCAGGCACGGGGGCCTGTCCCTACAGCAAATGTCTCAGAACCACTATCCGCCTTGTTATCGTTTTGAATGCAACTTGGTCTCAGAACCATTACGGCTTGCTTGCTATAGTGCCTTTCAGATTTTTTCTGATAATCTGTGAAATCTGTGTAATCTGTGGATTAATCCGACACTGAAAAAGGCCTAATAATCCAATATTTACCAAGAAAAGTATAAAGGAATAAAACATTGCATTCCAGAAAAATGTAAGGTTAGTCTCACTTATTATCTCAGGGATTCTATCGGTATCTATCAGACAACATAAGGAAATTATAGGATTGAGATGGAGAAGGATATTTCCAATTAAGCCTATCTGTTCCTGATGTAAGCAATGAGGCATTCCCGGTAAACCTTCTCCTGCAATAATTAAAATAAAAATGAATAGAAATAACCCTCTTGAAGCTAATTGATTCCTGAAAAGGGAATTTATGAGCAACCCTAATGAGCACCATCCAAGGGTGATCATAAACATGCCTATTGAAATCAGAAATAATAGATATGGATTGGGAAATATCTTGCCCCAATATGCTCCACCAAAGGTTATAATAGAAAAGGACACAACAAGGGCTATAATATAAAGAAGGCTTGTGGAAGGTTGATGATAAAGTATCTTCCTGAAGTCAAACGATAGCCTCTCAGAAACCTTCCCAAAACTAAATAGCCAGACAACAAAGATAAAAAGCAGAACTTGAAAAGAGATAAAAACTTCAAAATTATTTGTAGGTTTGTGTGTAAGAGGTATAAGGACAAGACTGCCTAAACCGATAACCGTAATAAATAGAAAGAATATAAGAAATGATAATCTTATCCAGATGGTATGTCTTTTGCCAGAGGTGCTACATCTTTTGCCGATTTGTAGGTTTGCCGCGGTTAATGTCCCAATAAACCAGGAAAGCAAGAGACTTGAGACAAGGTATAACAACCAGATAGGCATCTTAAATTGAAATATCTGCGTCATATCATTTTCTAAGACAGCAAGGATTGTCCAGAAAGGATTAGCGATTACCGCTGCCCAGATACTTTCACTATCCTCTATTTGAAAACATCCACCAAATAAAGATGGTAATAGAATAGAGAAAAATAATATTCCATAAAATATACCCGTAGCATAGGAGCTTTTGGAAAATGTTGAAGAACAATATATTCCAAACAGACTTATCGTCATAGAGGTAATCATAATTATCACACACACCTTTAAGACCTGAATAAAAGATAATCCTCCCAGATAAGGGATCATAAAGGCAATGGGGATAGACGCTATAAGCAAAAGGAAGATATAGGATAAGGAAAATAAAAGTTTTCCCATGATAATATCATTAGGGGTAAGGGGTGTAACCCGCAAAAGATTGTAGGTTCTCTCTTCTTTTTCCAAGGTAATACTTGTTGTAGAAAATGTCAGGGGAATAGTTATGACTAATAATATCTGCAGGATGGCTAACACAGTAAATATACTTTTCCCTGTATATAAATCAGGTTTGGTATAATAAATATGGTCAAAAAAGGATAGATTCGTTCCATAAGACAGATAAAATCCAAAACCAAGAATAATCAGGTAAGCGGTAAGAATAGTGTAAACCCTTCTTTGACGCATTGTTGCCCAAAGCTCTTTAATAAAAACCGGATTTTTGAATATCCATAGTATATTATTTCTCATTATGGGTTTACTCCTGTGTAATGGGTCAGTGATTGGGGGGGAAATCGTTGAGCAGAAGGTATTTTTCTGTTTTAACGGAGAATGTTACACACCCCTAACCCCTCTTGTTAGAGGGGAATACAGAAAATCCCCTCTTGAGAGCTTATCCTTACCCACATCTTTTGGGAACAGAGTGAGGACAGAATTCTGATGGGAAATGCTGCAAAACAACAGAATTATGTACCCAAAATAGTGAACAATTAACCATTAGTTGTTGATTTTCTCAACATTAATGCGAATCATGCCCGGTTAATTGATTGCAATTGGACTTGTGGGTAAGGATAAG
>JBDRAP010000053.1:0-2084 GCA_043823615.1 bacterium | reverse complement strand
ACCGGTTAAGGGTGAGGTGATTTTTTTCCAGTTAATGTTTTCTTCTGACGGCTTCTTTTTTTTGGGTGAAGCAGGAGGTATGCTTGCAATCGGAACAAATTCTCCACCTGTTGTCAGAGGTGCAACTGCCCGTTTAATCCTACCCTTTTTTCATTATCCTTAACCTCTAATTCAATAAGGTTTTCAGTAAGAAAAATGTCAACAATCTCATCCAACATATCTTGCAGCTTATCTTTTTTCATCTTTCTATCCTTTTTATTTTTAACTTACTGGAGTCAATCTTGCCAAGACCCATTTTATGAGCAATATTTATATACCCAATCTGGTGGGGATCTTTTTCAAAAATAGTACAGCCATAAGCATCTACGGCTACTGGATCCACGCCAGCTATAATTTTTCCTATATTCCTAACATCTCCAGGACCCCTTGGTCCATTGCTGAACAATGCCCTTGTAGCATCAAGCACAGTAAGGTGAGGCTTAATTATAGTAGAAAGATCTGCGATACACTGATGTAAATCCTTTACATGGAATATGCCCCTGTTCCAGACCGCACCCATGAGATTTTTCATGCCAAGTGTAAGTTCTACTGCCCCATGATGTTTGGCAATAGGTACATTGATAAATACATCAGCATCAAGGAGATGCTTAACTACAAGTGCTTCCTTTAATACCTTTCCATCAGGGATAGAAACCTTTCGGTAAAGACCCTTATGATGAGCAGAGAATATCTTTCCACCCCCTGATATTACTGCCTCTTTTATCCCTGTTTTCTTAAAGCAGATTTCCCAGTAATCACAAGTATGATCAAATACCAAAACATCCCTTGCCTTAGCCTCATAACACAGCTTTACCAGGGTATTGACCACTGCTGGATTTGTTGTGGCTGCCATCTCAGGGACACACGAAAACCCAATGTTTGGCTTTATTACAACTACTGCCCCTTCCTTAACAAATCGACTCATTCCACCTATGGCTCTTATGGCAGCCCGGACAGAATTTTCAGGACTATCCTTTTGAGCAATAGCTAAATCCGGCAGAGCAGACGCCCTTAGTATGTTACCAACCCTGGCCCAGGCATTGTCTGCGGACATAATTCCGCCCACCATTACCCCAAGACCAGCCATATTGTTTAAGAATTCTCGTCGAGTAATCTTCATTGCACTGCTTCTGATTCAGATGCCACAGGGTCAATTCTTCTCTTTCACCATCAAAACACCATCGATTCTTTCTTCCTCTGTGCCCTTTGTGCCCTCTGTGCCCTCTGTGGCTAATCTTTATACCTGAACCGTTACCTCCAGACTAATATCCAAAACACGAGGTGAATGGGTGAGGGCACCAATAGAAATCCTGTCAACACCTGTTGCTGCCACATCACGAACATTCTCAAGGTTGATGCCACCAGATGCCTCTATTAATATCTTTTTCTTGCTTTCCCTGATGATACCAACTGCTTCCTTCATGGTTTTTATGTCCATATTATCGAGCATAATAACATCAATACTTGTTGAAACAGCCTCTCTTACCTCATCCAAGGTTTCTGTTTCCACCTCTATTTCCATATTTGCAACCCTTGCCCGATTGACAGCCTCTTTTATTCCGCCTGCAGCACGGATATGATTTTCCTTGATAAGAATGCCATCATACAACCCAAACCGATGGTTATATCCACCGCCAACCTTAACAGCATATTTTTCCAATATTCTTAAGCAAGGGGTTGTTTTACGGGTATCATATATCTTTGCCGAATAGCCTTCAATAGCTGCTACATACCTTGCTGTCAATGTAGCAATCCCTGATAACCACTGTAAAAAGTTCAGGGCAACCCTTTCTGTTCTCAGTATTGCCCTAGCAGATCCTTGAACCCTGCCAAATATCTGTCCGCAGCTAACCTTTTCACCCTCTTTCAGTAAGGGAAAGAATTCCACATTCTCCTCATCAAATGTAAAGGTCATTGCCGCCAGCTCCAATCCAGCAATGATGCCATCCTCCATGGCTATCAGCTCTGCCTGTATCTCTACATCATCTGGTACAGTTAATTGAGTCGTTATATCCCCGCTGCCTATATCTTCAAGGAGTGCTGCT
>JBDRAP010000052.1:0-4524 GCA_043823615.1 bacterium | reverse complement strand
CAAATTTAATAAAAATTGTCTTGACAAATAAGGTGCACTACTTCCTCATCTCCTTATTTCACGGAATAATCCATTCCTTATTAACCTTAAACATATACTGCCCGTTTATGATCTTTACCTCAAGGGATGTGGATTTGATGGAGACAAGGATGTTTTTTATCAGATGGTTTACTGGAAAGATAATGGATATGCGTTCTTTTTCCTTTTTAACCTTGAGAAAATTCAATAACTCTTCATCAGAGTATAAGCCATATTCATCCTCAAAGTCTGTATAAAGATAGCAATTAATATTCTCTGTTAATTGTTTGATACTAAACTCAATGGCTGGGTTATTTTCTAACCAGTTTAATATGCCTTTTAGCTTATATAAAGGGAATCCCGTATCCTTAAGCTTTTTCATAATAGAGAGCTTGATAACATCAGCCATTGAAAATCTTCGCCAGCCACGGGTTGTTTGCCTTTCAGCATCAAACATTCCCCTTGAATCCCAGTCATTTACCATTCGATAGGTAATATCTGTATGCTTAGTAAGCTGATTACAGAGAATAACCCTGTCATTAAGTGCCTCAAATATTTTGTTCCATTTTTCAGACCACATATTATCCCTGCCCCTTTGTTAGAATTGTTTTTATTACAGGTAACAGGACAACCATGCCACCAACTATCAATAGAATAAGAATAAGCAAGGCGACAATTAACAGCTTCTTTTTTGGTTCAATAGTAATATTGCCCTGATTGCGATTAACCTCATCCCTTTCTTTTGAGAGAATTGCTTTTAATTCATCAGGAAGGTCATTAAAGGTGGTAATCTCTTGCTTATCCTTTTCCTGCAAGGCAATTCCTTTTTTGCGAAACAATTCATGACACAGATTACAGCAAAGGGCATCCTCTGCATTTTTTTCATAGCCACAATGAGGACAAATCATGGGTAAACCCTCCTTATATTCTGTAGGAAGTGGGGTAACTGCCACTCACTCCACTACTCTGCCACCTCTGCCGGCTCTTTATACGCCCCAAAGGGACATATATTTACCCCAACACCATCAAATCCAAGGGAAACGGCCTTGTACTGGTCTTTTATCGGCATTGTTGCTGTTTTTGTTGTAACCGTTACCCCCGGATAAAGGCATCCTGAAACATTTATCACACCCGGTTCTGCTCTTTTTATTCTTGTTTCCATGAATTCCTTTTGATTGGTGTATTTTTCCATGCGTGTGGTAAGTTTTTTATGTTTCCATTCGAGCCTTTTTAACCTCATATCACCCTCAAGGGAAAGTTTGCCTTCATTCTTTTGTTTTTTCAAGTGAGCAATGTTTAATTCTAATTGTTGATAAATATTTATCTCCTGTTGATAAACGCTTTGAAGGGCAGCTAACTCCTGTCTTGTTCTTGGTGAGCCACCAACCTCTACTATGGTTTTAACCCCGGCTACACACCCTAATTCCTTAGCAGTAACCTCATTGCCGGCACGGGTCAAACCACCAATGATAACACCTCGTCTTTTCCCCTCAATCAGAACACTATTCCCTGCCTCAACATTAGAATGAAGGATTTCCTCTAATATCCGCACATCATCCTTTGCCTCAAGTGTAGTGTGTTCAATGTACTTGGCAATTATATTCTGTTCAGCAAACAATCTGGCGACATTCTTCCCCTTTACCCCTTCGCCAATAGCAATAGAGCCGCCGGATGAGAGAAAGCATTTACCCACACACCCATGGACAAGAATATCACCTGTAGCCTCAATCTGAAACTCATCCAGCACATCACCCTTGACAATAACAGAACCAAGAAAATAAATGCTTCCGGTAGAGTAGTCAACATTTCCAGGGATTATAAGTGTATTTTCAACATTAATCTTTCCGCCAACAAGGAGTACATGTCCATCTATGGAGGCACGAATCTGGGTATTATTTGCTGCAAGATAGATATTTCTTCCAATGGGCATCTTTATATCTGATCCTGGTCTGGCAAGGGTTTCCTTGCCATTGACAAGCTTTCCCGGAATGCCATCACCCGGTGGGGTTTTTACAGCTAATATTTGTTCTGACTTAACATTTTCAATAAGATTCAATGACTTGAAGTCAACTCGTCCGTGCTCATCCTCTGTAAGGATTATCTTCTTATGTGTTCGGAACTTAAACTCTATCTGTGCCGGTTCTCCCTGAACAGGCAATACTTCTTCGGCAATTGTTACAGGTCCGCAAGGACGATAGTTGGGATCAATAATTTCACGAACACACTCATCCTTGATTCCTGCAACTACCCCATTTGCCTTTAGTTCTTCCATAACCTCTTCATACTGAAGAGCTACCCCACCCGGTTTTGGTGGTACAACAAAGATAATTGCCTTAGTAAGGGTTGGCAAGACCTCTACCCGAAGGTTGCCATCAACATGAGAGATCTTTTTCCTTTTTCCAATCCTGACAGGAATATTCAATGCCTCGTTAACTGTTTTCTCTGCCAACTGTTTGTCAATTTCACCAAAATCATGGTTTTTGATATATTCCAATATATCTTCATTCGTTACCCGTTTTCCCCTGCCAAGTGCAGGGCTTACTGTTAAAAAAAGACCTGTCTCGGTATTCATAAACTCAAAGTGTCCGTCACAGTCATAATGGATGTCAAAAACAGACTTTTCCCCTTCCAATTTTGGCCATTCACCGGGTGCATCAAGCCGAAATATACGAATAAGAAAGCTGCCTTCGTCTGTCTCAAGTCTGGAGACTACTTGGGAATCTACCTCTGAAGGGTCGAGATTGAGCAATCTGGCACCTATCTCACGGGCATCCAGCAGGCTTGATGCCCTTAGCAGCACTGAGAATGTTTTCATCGAAAGTATCTTGCCGACCCTTTTATCCACGGCTACCCTTTTTGCATGATCAGGGGCAGATGGATGCTCCGACATCCTTCCTGAAGGGTGTGTATACTTGACATTTACCTCAGGGTGACTGTTTACCTCAATCAGCTTTTCACCCATGGTAATTCTTGTTTTTGGGTAAACATGAGAACAGACAATTTCTCCACCCTCTTTTAGATTAATGTCTGTAGACATTTCTGTTTCGGAACTGCCAATCTGTTGGGCAATAATACCGGATAAAGCAGTTGTTTTTCCGCCGCAAATAAAGCCATTGTCTATGTGAACATTCCTTGCAAAAACTGTACTGTTTTCAATACCCTTTTCAACGATAACATCTCATATTGCCTGAATATATGCCTCACGAACAGAATGAACAGATATATCTCCCCCTGCACAAATCCGTGCTATCCCTTTTCCATCAATACTTCCATTTATAATAATATCTCCGGCTGATTCAAGCGTACATGCCCCTACGCTCCCGTTGATGTTAATATCACCATCAGCATGAATAGTAAACCCATCTTTAACCTCACCAGAAACACTTACTGTCCCCTTAAAAGAGATATTGCCCACATCCTTGTCTACATCACCAGACACCTCCAGAATATCATCCACAAGAATACTATTATTCTTCCACCTGACCCTGCCCTTTTCTAAGGCAAACACGCTTGCTCCATCATCTGAAACAAAAACATTTTTGCCCAGACCAATAGTAATATCCCTTCCATGCAAAGGCTGAATGGTTTTCCCTGTTACTGAAACCCCTGGTCTGCCAATGGTTGGAGGTCTTTTTACGGCTAAAAGCTGTCCTGGAAAAACCTCTATATTTCTGTCCTCCGGATGAGAGCCAAATCGATAAATAAAAAAGGAATCCTTCCCCTTGGTTGGCAAAACTCCTTTGGCTATTAATAATGGTCTATCTGTAACCCCAGTCCTTAATGCATCCTGAAGGACATTAATGATCACATCCTGTATCCCCAATCCTACTAAGACATCAGACACTTCATCAATGATGGGCATCCTGTCTTCTGATGAGGGAACAATGGTAAGATATGCCCTTGTTTCATCATCAGAAAGCTCTATTTTTATACGATTATTTAGTGCTGAAAATATCTTCTTTTCCACTGATTTTTGATCCTCTTTTAGTCCGACCAGTCTGACAGGTCTGACAGGTCTAATCAGTCTGACCAGTCTGACCAGTCTGACCAGTCTGACACCTCTTACAAGCTTATTTTGTATTATACCACGAAAAACTTCTTATTTCCATAAAAAAATTATATTTTAGATTAAATTTTTATTGACATTTAGAAAATTAATAGTATAATATAAAAATCACATAAAAGGTAGGTTGTCAGCCTGCTAAAAAAATTAACTAAGTAGGAGAAGGGGGGATGATAATTGGAAGCATTGGGTCGTCACTTGTTATTAGAATTATATGACTGTAACCATGAGACATTGGATGATGTAGATGGGATAACAAACACAATGACACAGGCAGCTTTAGCGTCTGGTGCAACTATCCTGAAGATAGAGTTTCATAAGTTTGCTCCAATAGGGGTGAGCGGTATGATTATTATTGCTGAGTCTCATCTTTCGATTCATACTTGGCCAGAATACAAGTATGCTGCGTGTGATGTTTTTACCTGTGGCGATAAGATAGACCC
>JBDRAP010000051.1:0-5277 GCA_043823615.1 bacterium | reverse complement strand
ATCCTATTCTGTGTGGGGCAATGACTTGGGTTAGCGAAAGTAGTCTGGTTGCTGCTGTCTCAAATTTGGGTGCCTTTGGATGTCTGGCTGCTGGAAATATGAGTCCAGATTTACTTGCAGAAGAGATTGATAATACTCGTAAATTAACGGATAAGCCCTTTGGAGTAAATGTTATTACTATTGCCCCAAAGTATGAGCAACATTTAGAGGTGATTAAAGCCAAAAAGCCTTCTTTCGTAATCTTTGCCGGCAGTTTTCCTCATGCTTATGAGATTAAAGCAGTTAAGGAAAGTGGGGCTAAAGTAATCTGCTTTGCCTCCAATGATTCTATCGCTATCCGGATGATAAATAATGGAGCTGATGCCCTGATATTAGAAGGAAGTGAGGCTGGAGGTCATATTGGACATGTTTCTTTAATGATATTGATTCAACAGGTACTATTCCAAATAGATTCTGTCCCTATATTTGTGGCTGGCGGTATTGCCACAGGAAGGATGATGGCTCATTTATTATTAATGGGTGCCTCAGGGGTACAGATGGGTACAAAATTTGTCTTAAGTCAGGAATGCAAGGCTCATCCCAAGTTTAAGGAGGCGTTTGTAAAGGCTCGTGCACGAGATGCTATTGCTACCCCTCAAATCGGCTCAGAACTGCATGTCGTAGCTGTACGCGCCCTTAAGAATAAAGGGATGAATGAATTTGCAAACCTTCAGATAGAGCTGATTCAAAAGATTCGTCTTGGTGAAATATCTCAAAAAGAGGCACAATTTAAGGTAGAAGAATTCTGGATGGGAGCGTTAAGAACAGCTGCCGTAGAAGGAGATATTGAAAAAGGCTCTGTAATGGCTGGACAAAGCGTGGGATTAGTCAATAAGATACAACCCTTAAAAGAGATCATTGACGAATTAATAAATGACGCTGAAGATGAATTAGGAAAAATTCAAAAGAGGCTGCATGATGTGTAATAAAGGGAAAAAATGAAGATTTCAAGATGGTGGGTATTCAGCATTATATATATGGGGATAATATTTGGGCTTTCTTCAGTTACCAGCGATAATACCCCATCTTTTTTCCCTTTTTTTGATAAAATAGCTCATTTAACTGAATATACCGGGCTTGGCTGGTTATTAAGGAATGCCTTTAATGGATCTTTTTTGGCAGCTGTTTTGACCGGAAGTCTGTATGGGTTAAGTGATGAACTTCATCAGTTGTTTGTTCCGGGACGAGAATGTGACTACAAGGATTTGTTGTGTGATATTGCGGGATGTATATTTGGACAATTTATTGGATTGTTAGCATGGTGGAAGAAAACTTCAAGTCAAGATAGTTTCAGCAATTCTTAGGTGAATTGTGTTGGTCACCTACCATTCAGGGTTCAAGGGTTGATTGCAGTGTTCTCAAGCCTTTCTATTTTTTTTCATCAATAGTTGGATATTTTATTTGGTAAAAATCGAGAATAGAAGTTATGGTAGCCCAGATTAACCAAACTATAACAAGAATTATCCATGTCCGATATAAAAAGTTCCAAAGAGAATGTACGCATGTCTCACTTTGACTATAAAGAGCAATACAAAAAACGATGGTCCAAAGAACCGTGACCCATCCCAATATACCCATCTGAGTCAGAATTTTAGCAATTAGTGCAACTTTCTCTGATTGCTGGTTTTCCATGTGATATTAGCTCCACAGGTTGAACATGGACTCGTTCCTGATTTGAGTTGATTACCGCACTTTGGACATGGTTGTGTTCCAAATAGGGATGTTAATAATGTGGCTCCCGCAAGAATCCCTCCAAGAAGAGCAAAAAACTCCCACCAATTTCTACTGCCAGCCCTGTTACTATTTGACATGATTACTGAACTCCTCCATCAAGCAATAACAGTAACCACTCAAGTAGTTTGATTCAGAGGTTATTAGTCATGAATCTGAATAGTTACAATTTACCAATCACAAAGATTACTTCAGCAATTCTTGGGTAAAAAAATGGTGGGTCGTGCTGGTCTCGAACCAGCCACACTCGGCTTAAAAGGCCGATGCTCTACCCGATGAGCTAACGACCCACTCGTGATATAACACATACTATACCATAATATATCGTAATTGTCAAGAAATTTATCTGCCCTTTCGTAATGGGTCAGTAAATTGGGGGGAATTGCTTAGCAAAAGCTATCTTCTATTTTAGTGGAGAACATTACACACCCCTAACCCCTCTTATTAGAGGGGAATACAGAAAATCCGAAATGGTTAGGACTGAATGCGGCTGGGAGACTATCCCCTAACCCCTCTTATTAGAGGGGAATACAGAAAATCCCCTCTTGAGAGGGGGGAGGGGGTGTGTAATCCTCTTGAGAGGGAGGAGGGGATATGTTCAATTTTCCTCAGTTCACTGACCCATTACAACCTTTCGTAATGCCTAAATTACAGTGATAGCTGCAGGCATATCCTTGCGTAAAATAACACAACCATCCTTATTTGAGTGTAGCACCCTGATTTATCAGGGTGAGTGTTATTCATCCCATTTCAGATTAGGATTAACACCTAAAGACATATCAGCTACCTTGCCTGCATTATATTTATGATAGCCTAACCCGGCTATCATGGCCGCATTATCAGTACACAATACAAGTGACGGGATGTAAAGGGTTATCCCTGTATCAATCGTCAGTTCATTTAATTGCTCTCTTAATCTGGAGTTAGCTGCTACCCCCCCACCAATAATAATAGAAGTAGCTGCCGTATCCTTAACCGCCTTCATCACCTTGCTTGTTAAGGCATCTATGGCTGCCTCCTGAAAACTGGCAACAATATCCTCAAGAGGAAACTTTTCTGGCAAAGGAAGTCCATTTGGCACAGGCAATGGATGCTCTGCATTCCTTGTATAATTAATTACAGCGGTCTTTAATCCACTATAGCTAAAATCATACTTGCTATGTTTTATAACTGCCCTTGGAAATTTTATTGCCTTGCGGTTGCCAGACTTAGCCAATTGATCAATAATTGGTCCACCTGGATACCCAAGTCCAAGCCATTTTGCCACCTTATCATATGCCTCACCAACGGCATCATCCTTTGTTCTGCCAAGTGCCTCATAAACACCCAATTCTTTGACCAATACCATTTCCGTATGCCCACCAGAGACAAGTAAGGCAATTGCCGGCAGATTAATCTGCGAATACTCAAGATGGACAGCGTATATATGTGCCTCAAGGTGATTTATTGGAATCAGCGGAATCTTCTTCCCATAAGCCAATGCCTTGGCAAAGGATACGCCTACTAGCAAAGCCCCGGCCAATCCTGGTCCATAGGTAACAGCTATGGCTTCAATATTATCTATGGTTATTTTTGCATCCTTAATGGCTGACTCAACTATTTTGTTGATTACCTCAATATGTTTTCTTGAGGCAATCTCCGGGACAATACCGCCATATTGTGCATGAAATTTGACCTGAGAAGCAATAACGCTTGAATGGATATATCTGCCATCTTCAACAACAGCAGCAGCTGTTTCATCGCATGAGGTTTCAATCCCAAGAATTAACAATTTTTCCTCCAGCTTATTACCCTTTCCACTTATACCTTGTCCCCTTGGGTGTATCCTCAAGGATAATATCCAGTGCCTTTAATCTATCCCGAATGGTGTCAGCCATTGAAAAGTTTTTTGTCTCCTTTGCAGTCTGCCGCAGGTCAATGATGAGCTGTAGCAGGCTGTCAACCAACGCATTTTTGCTATCACATCCCTGTTCCAATCCTTGCCTCTGTATCTGAATCCCCAACACATTTTCAGCCAATTGGGTGAGTAGGTAGGCAGAGTATTGCAGGAATACTTTCCCGTATCCCATAATTGTCTCACTATCAGTAGCCAATAAGATGAGCTTGTTGGTTGCAGTAATAAGCTCATGTATGGCAGCCAATGCCTCTGGAAAGTTGAGGTCATCATCCATAGCTATCTTGAAACGATCCTCGGTTTTCAATATCTCTTCAATACACTCACCTGCCGCTGGATAACCATGAGTTATCTCTGCGATATTAGCTGTAATCCACTCAGGGTTAAACTCAAGACACCCCATCTCTCTCAGTTTATCTGTAAGATTATAGCATCTCTCCAGACTCGCCTTTGCCATATCTAATCCTTCCTGACTAAAATTTATTGGTGAACGATAATGGGTGGTTAATAAAAATAGCCTGACTACCTGTGGATGATATTGGCTAATTGCCTCTTTAAGGACAAAGAAATTGTTAAGAGATTTTGACATCTTTTCTTTGTTTACAGTAACAAACCCATTATGAAGCCAATATTTGGCAAGGGGTTGTCCTGTATAGCCTTCAGACTGGGCTATTTCATTTTCATGATGTGGGAATATCAAGTCTTGTCCACCACCATGTATATCAAAGGTATCCCCCAGATACTTTCGTGCCATAGCCGAACACTCAATGTGCCAGCCCGGTCGTCCCTTGCCCCAGGGGCTATCCCAGGAAGGCTCTTCGGGTTTAGCATCCTTCCATAAGGCAAAATCAAAGGGGTGTCTTTTGTGTTCATCTATCTCTACCCTTGCCCCTGCCAATAAATCTTCAACCTTTCTGCCAGAAAGCTTGCCATACTCAGGGAAACGAGAAACCTCAAAATAGACGCTTCCATTAAGCACATAAGCATATCCCTCATCTATCAATCCCTGAACAATCTCAATTATTTCAGGGATATGCTCAGTAACCAATGGATAAATATCTGCTCTTTTTATCCCCAAGGCATCCATGCAGTCAAAATACTCATTCATATATTGTTTTGAAAGATCTGTGGAAGAAACATCTCTCAATTTCGCCCTGTTTATTATCTTATCATCAATGTCTGTAAAGTTTTGGACATACATAATATCATATCCGCTATATTCAAGATACCTTCTTATAACATCAAAGGCAACATAGCATCTGGCATGTCCAACATGGCAGGAGTCATATGGTGTAATACCACAAACATACATCTTTACCTTGTTTGGCGATAAGGGTTGAAAGACTTCCTTTGTTCTGGTAAGCGTATTGTAAATTCTTAAACTCATGTAATTTCTCCTATAATAATGGTTCTTCTCCCAATTTCGACCTGTGCAGTCAATATGCAACATCTTGCATCTCCTACTACAAGGCTGCAAGACTATCCACTGCCTTTAGCATGGTTATTAGCATTTCATGATCAAATATCAACCAAAATTGTGTCCATGATGTAAGCAATGGGGATCTATTGAATATTGTCTTAAATAATAGCAATTCCTCGTTCTCTGTAATATT